>JASBVU010000066.1 GCA_029960905.1 Thermoanaerobacterium sp. | reverse complement strand
TAAATCTCGAGCAAGATAGCAATTTAAGCGGTATTAACGTAAATGATTATGATGCAATTGTAATAACAGGACAGCACAAAGACATGCTTGGTTTTGAAAATACGTATACAAATTCGCCAATAATTGATGCAACTGGAATGACACCAGAAGACATAGAAAGTGCAATAAAAGGAACTACAGGTGGTGATATGAATGGCTAATAGAGATCAGTTAAAAGCGGTAGGTGAAGTGTGCCCCGATTTTAGCTATGATGATTCTTTGGGCAAGGCTTTAACGATGTCTGCGGTAGATTCATCATCAAAAAGCTGTGAAATATGTACCCATTGGGATGTAAAAAATCAGAAATGCAGGATAGACGTTTTTGATGATGTTCTTACGAGCCTTGATCAGACATAAATGATATTAAAGAGAGGATTTTGCCTCTCTTTAATCATTTATGTGAATGAATCTATAAATGACTTTTTTATCCCATCCTAAGTCAAATGGAACGTGGTATCTGTCAGATGTATGTGTGTTTACAACAGGAATTCCGTATGAATCAAAACCTGTTACAACGCCAAAGTGGACAATTTCACCTTTTTCTTCATAACAAATGAGATCACCTTTTTTAAGTTCTCGTATTGCTCCTGCAGGATGTGAATCTGATGGCTTTACCATGTCTGTGTATGTACCTTGCGCAATGAGCCTTCCTTTCCCATTGTATATGAGATAGTTGAATAATGCAGGAGCTTGTGCCCATGCCGTACTAGAGTCACGACCATTAAAATTCCAAACGTAGTCCATTTTTAATCCACCACCTTCATGTAAAACTTGTGAAGCGAAATTTGTGCAGTCACCACCAACACCATTGTAATCTCTGTATTTTTTGTTGTATTCATAGTTATTTCCGCTGCCCCACGCAGCACCAGCGTATGTATCAGCATACCTTACAGCACCTTCTCTGTCGTAATTTCCTTTTTTTTGATTTTGACTATCACCTGCAGGCGTGGTATTAGTTGGCGATATTTCTGTGGCGATTCCGTCAGCAGGACTAATATCTATAAATGCTGAATCTTCATCTAATGGATCATAGTACCAATCGCGGCGTATGACCCAGTTGCCATCGATCTTAACCAATTGTATAGAATGACGGATTCCTAATCCCATGTAATTTATTAAATCGGGTTTTACATTGTACTCGTAGCCCATCTTCATCGTCTCTACTAAATACAACCATATAGACTGCTCACCAACTTTTAAACTTTTGATTCTGTAAATTGACTGTGCTTCTACGAATTTAAGATTTCTTTTTTCTGACCATCCTTTTACGTAATCAATTCTTCTTTTTTCATGTTCTAGTGCCCATTTTCCGTTTGTGTTAGCTATATCGTAATATTTTTCTATATCTTTAATATTTCCGCTTAAAAGTACACTTCCTCTTGACTCAAAGAAAGCATCTAAAAAAGGCTTTATTTCTTCTTTGTTGTCTGCTACAACAGACAATGTTTTATTGAAAAACAATATTCCCCAGATACTGACTGCTATTAACAATAAAATAGGAATTGCTACTTTATGATACTTTTTAAATAGCAATAAATATCCCTCCCTGCCTATCATTTATAGTAAATAATATGTACAAATAAAATAAATAATTCTATGTAATATTCAATGTTTTATCATTTTGTTTTAAAAGTCCCTGTAGACATTAAAGATAAATTTTAGATAGATTAAAAAACTTTTTTCATTCATATATTGTAAAAGGTATGTTTTAAAAAGGGGGGCAATGTAATTGGATAAAAAGAAAAAATTTTTAGATAAAGCAAATGATAAGATTGTTATTGAGAGAACTTTCAATGAGAAAGGAAAAAGCTTGAATGATTTATTAAAGCAAATCATTAAACAAGCCTTAAGTATCAAATAATATGCTGTAGTGGTTATCTTATAAGGAGGGTGCTATGTTAAATAAGATTTGGGATTGTGCTATTTACTGTAGGCTTTCTAAAGAAGATCTTAACAAAGGTTATAGTGAAAGTATAAAAATGCAGGAAAACGAGCTTAAAAGGTATGTGTTAGGAAACAATTGGAATCTTGTCGATGTTTACATAGATGATGGGGTAAGTGGTACTACATTTGAAAGAAATGATTTTAAAAGAATGATGGAGGATGTGGAAAGAGGACTAGTAAATTGCATAGTCACTAAAGACCTTTCTCGCCTCGGAAGGGATTATATTGAAATGGGAAGGTATTTGGAAAAAGTTTTTCCGGAATACGGCGTGAGATACATTGCTTTAAATGATGGCATTGATACATTAAATGGTGAAGATGACAGTATACCATTTAGAAATGTTGTAAACGATATGTACGCAAAAGATATATCTAAAAAAATTAGATTTAACCTGCGAAGCAAAATGAAGGATGGTTTATACATTGGTGCATTTGCTCCATACGGTTATAAAAAGGATCCCCACAATAAAAATAGATTAATACCTGCCAACGATATTACAACTGAAGCGGTTAAAAGAATTTTTTCGCTGTACATGGAAGGCTTAGGAAAGCAAAAGATAGCCAAAATATTGACTGAGGAAGGCTATCCTACGCCAGCAGAATCAAAAGAGAATTATAAAAACGGCAATCAAAAAATTAAGATGTGGAATAGCAATGCTGTTCACAGGATACTGACAAACGAAGTCTATATAGGAACAATTGTTCAACATAAAAGAAAAAGAATATCATATAAGGTTAAGAAAATGAAAGATGTTCCAGAAGAGGAGTGGATAAAAAGGCAAAATATGCATGAAGCCATTATAAGCGAAGATGTTTTTTGGCATGTGCAAGATATAATAGAAAATCGTGCAAAGTTAAAATTTAGACCTGGACATGTTATACATCTTTTTTCAGGCAAAGCAAGGTGTGGTGATTGTGGCTCGTACATGGGATATTTTTACGATAAAGATAGAAAAGAGCCATGTTGGAAACTTATTTGTGGAGCATTTAGAAAATATGGTTCAAAGGCTTGTACAATGCATTCTATTTCTGAAGAAAGATTAAAACAGATGATTCTTGATGATCTAAAAAGTATTTCAGAAAAGTATGTAGATACAAGCCAATTGATAAAAATTGCTGAAGATTCAGTTGAAGAAAATTACACAGAGCGAAAAATTGTTTATGAAGAGTATAAACATAAATTATCAGAACTACAGAACACTTTTAAGCAGATGTATTTTGATAAGATTAAAGGATTGCTGACAGATGAGCAATTTAAAATGCTTTCAGAAGGGCTTCAAAAAGAAGCAAATATTTACGGTGAAAAGTTAAAAGAAATTGAAAATGAGATAAATTTAGAAAACAGAAAAATGTATTTGGTACAGCAAGCGACTGAAAAAATAAAAGACATAGTTGAGATGAATGATCTGACACGACAAATGGTGGAAAATCTCATCGATGAAGTGGAGATATTTAATGAGCATAAAATAAAAATTCATTACAGGTTTTCTAATCCTGAAAATTGCATCTCATAGTACGTCACCGCCTGAGTGCGAGGAGTTTCCGACGAATGTATGCGATGAATTCATGCAGAGGCCATTTCCACCTATATTTCCTCCGCAAAAAGCCCCATATTCACCATATTAAAAATATGAAAAGCCAGCATAAGCTGGCTTTTCTCATAACAATGCTAGGAGGGTTTATATGAAAATTTTATTTATGACATTTATCGATATTTTAAATTCACTTCCACAAAGAAGTCATCATCTGATAGATTACTTGAAAAACAGATATGATTTGACGGTAGTATTTTGCAGGTACGACGATTTTGGAGTGCTAAAAAAACAAGAAGGCACGATTACTTATATAGGAATACCTGTTAAGTTTGCAAGCCTTTTTAGCCCGATGATTTTGTATAAAAAATACGTTGAACTTGATTCTTCGAAATACGATATATGTATTGCACAAGGTCCATGGGCAGGTTTGACTGCTGTTGAACTTCTGAAGGCGGGAAGAATAAGCTTTTTGGCCTATGAAGATATTGACTATTTTCCAGCGTTTTTTGAATATGAAGACATTTATGAGAGGACAAAAAACATGGAGAACTATTGTATTGAAAATTCGGATATTACATTTTCTGTTAATCAACACTTGATAGAATTAAGAAAAAATATGACAGGAATTACACCCTACTACATACCAAATGGTGTCAATTATGAGCTATTTAATGGCAAAAAGGAAAAACATCAAGGAATAGTCATTGTATTTAGCGGTTCATTGGAACATTGGGCAGGCATTGAGATGCCTATCAAAGCTCTTCCTATTCTAAGGCGAGAATTTGACGTTTCGCTGATAATACTTGGAAAAGGAAAATATGAGCATGTTTTGAGAAAATTATCAAGAGATTGCAAAGTAGATGATTTTGTGCATTTTTTGGGGAAAGTAAAGTACGATGAGTTGCCGCTGTATTTTAATAAAGCTGATCTTGGACTTTGTACGCTTTTTCCAACGGAACTCATAAAATATTCTTTTCCACTTAAAGCTGTAGAATACATGGCTTCGGGTCTTCCTGTGATAGCAACAGACATTGGTGATTTAGGGAAATTGATTAAAGAAAATGAGTGTGGTATAACTATAAAGTACAATATATCGGATTTTGTTGAAAAAACTATAGATTTGATAGAAAATTATGATAAAATGAGTATATACGGGCAAAACGGAAAGAAATTTGCTAAAACGTTTGACTGGAAAGAACTTTTTAAGAAGGAAATGGGTATAATTTTTGAAAAACTAGATAAAGGGATAAAATATAATTGAAAGGTGAGGGCTATGAGCAAAAGTATAAAAGACGATGTGCTTTTAAGGTTGAAAACCATAAAAGGGCATATAGCTGGAATTGAAAAGATGGTAGAAGAAGACAAAGGATGCTCTAATATTTTACTGCAAATAGCAGCAGTGAGAGCCTCTTTGGAAAAAGTTGGATTATCAATTATAAATGAACATGCTGAACAATGTTTTCTTGCAAATGAAGATGGAAAGATAACTTATGAAGAATTGCAAAGTGTTGTTGATTTATTAGTTAAATTTTTAAAATAAGCAATATTTGGCAGTAAAATAGGGTCAGAAGAGACCCTTTTCTATGTTGATAATGGAAATAGAAGGGTGTATAATTAATAAAAAGAAGGTGTTTTACGTGAGAATACATGGCATTGTAGAAAAGATCGAAGATGATGTAGCTATAGTTGTTCTTGATGATGACAGGAAGGTAAATATTCCCACAAAATATCTTCCCAGCAATATTGCTGAAGAAGACGTAATAGATATTTCATTGGATATCAATAAAGAAAAAACTGTTGAAAGAGCGCGAAAGTTAAAAAAGATGATGGAAGAATCCAGGGAAGAAGATTAAATTTTTTTAACGTTAATTGTTAATAAATTAACTATTATTTACTTAGTCTTTCTCATATAATAAAATAATTATATACAGTATACGGGTGATTTTTATGGTTATTACTGTTTGTGTAGGTAGCTCATGTCACTTAAAAGGCTCCTACGATGTTATTAATAAATTAAAAAAAATGATTAAAGATTATAGCCTTGAGGATAAAGTGGAATTAAAAGCTGATTTTTGCATGGGCAATTGTTTAAGGGCGGTTTCTGTAAAAATTGATGGCGGTACGTGCCTATCAATTAAACCAAACAGCGTTGAGAGATTTTTTAAAGAACATGTTTTAGGTGAACTAAAATGAGCGTTATTAATTTCAAACAAGCCAATTGCAGAAACTGCTATAAATGCATTAGATACTGCCCTGTCAAAGCGATAAAAGTTAATAATGAACAAGCTGAAATCATAGAATACAGATGCATAGCATGTGGAAGATGTTTAAATGTTTGTCCTCAGAATGCAAAAACAGTTAGATCAGATGTAGAAAGAGTGCAATCATTTTTAAATCGGGGTGAAAAAGTTGCTTTCACCGTAGCTCCATCGTATCCTGCGCTTGTTGGGCACAATAGTGCTTTAAAATTCTTGAAGGCTTTAAAGAGTTTAGGAGCTGAAATGATAGTTGAGACATCAGTAGGTGCTATGCTTATATCTAAGGAGTATGAAAAGTATTATAATGATTTGAAATACGACAATTTAATCACTACTTCATGTCCATCCGTAAATTATTTGGTTGAAAAATACTATCCAGATCTCATAAAATGCCTTGTACCAGTTGTATCACCGATGGTGGCTGTTGGAAGGGCTATAAAAAGTATATACGGTGAAAACATGAAAGTTGTATTTATAGGTCCGTGTCTTGCTAAAAAAGCTGAGATGAGTGATTTTAGCTGTGAGGGCGCTATAGATGCTGTATTGACATTTGAAGAAGTAATGAATTTGTTCAGTACAGAGGAAATAGATTTTGAATATATGGAAGAGTATTTGGAAGATGTTGATGCTGAAGATCAATATAAATTGTATCCAATTGAGGGTAAAACCATTGATTGCATGGATGTGGATTTGAATTTAAGAAAATTTATTTCTGTATCATCGATAGAAAATATCAAAGACATTTTAAATGATTTAAGATCTGGCAATCTACACGGGTATTGGATAGAAGCTAATGCCTGCGATGGCGGTTGTATCAATGGCCCCACATTTGGAAAGTTAAAAAGTGGAATTGCAAAAAGAAAGGAAGAAGTGATAAGCTATTCTCGCATGAAAGAAAAATTTAGCGAGGATTTCAGCGACTTTAGCGATTTTTCTTTAGATTTAAGCAGAAAGTTTATTGATTTAAGTGATAAATGGAAAATGCCAAGTGAGATTCAGATAAAAGAGATACTATCGAAGATTGGCAAGTTTTCTGTAGAAGATGAATTGAATTGTGGTGCATGTGGCTATGATACTTGCAGAGAAAAGGCCATTGCAGTTTTTAATGGGATGGCAGAACCGTACATGTGCTTGCCTTATATGAGGGGAAGAGCCGAAACGTTGTCGAATATCATCATCAGCTCTACTCCTAATGCTATAATTGCGGTTAATAACGAGTATGAAATTCAAGATATGAACAGGGCTTTTGAGAAGATGTTCTTGGTAAATTCATCAATGGTTAAAGGTGAGGATCTATCATTGATCTTGGATATATCTGATTTTGTAGATGTTATTGAAAATAAAAAAAGTATTTTCAATAAAAAAGTATCATTTAAAAATTACGGAATCATAGCATTGGAAAGTATCTATTATTTAGAAGAGTATAAAATTGCCATTGGAATTTTTACAGATATAACAAAGATGGAAAAACAAAAGGAGAGCTTCTCAAAACTTAAAAGAGAAAACTACCAATTAGCACAGCAAGTGATAGATAGACAGATGAAGGTTGCACAGGAGATAGCCAGCTTATTAGGGGAAACAACTGCGGAGACAAAAGTCATACTGACCAGAATGAAAGATATGCTATTAAATCAAGGTGATGATGAATGAGCCATTACATTGATATTGCACATGCATCATTGAATAAATACGGCGAAGAGTTGTGTGGAGATAGTGTTCAAATAATAAGAAAGAAAGATTATGTAATGGCAGTTATGGCAGATGGCCTTGGCAGTGGTGTTAAGGCGAATATTTTGTCTACCTTGACAACGCGAATTGTATCAAAAATGCTGGATATGGGTTCTGAATTAAAAGATGTGGTAGAGACGGTGGCTGAAACATTGCCAATATGCAAAGAAAGAAATATAGCGTATTCTACATTTAGTGTTGTTTCTATATGTGGCAATAATGCTCATTTGGTTGAATATGACAATCCGTCTGTATTTTATTTTAAGAATGGTGTGTACAAGAAGATTGATAGAAAATGTGTTGAAATAGGTGATAAGACAATCTTTGAAAGCAGCTTTAAGCTGGACTTGAACGATGCGCTGATAGTTGTATCTGATGGAGTAATCCATGCAGGTGTAGGAGGAATATTAAATCTTGGTTGGCAGTGGGATAATGTTAAGCAGTATTTATCAAAAATATTGGAAGTCTACAGTGATGCATCAGATATTTGCTCACAGCTTATAACAACTTGCAATAATTTGTACAAAAATAAACCTGGTGATGATACAACTGCAATAGTGATAAAGGTTAACGAATCAAAGAAAGTTACGGTAATGGTAGGACCACCGATTTTAAAAAATATGGATGAATGGGTAGTAAAAAAACTTATGAAAAGTGAAGGATTGAAGGTAGTATGTGGTGGTACTGCAGCAAAAATTGTAAGTAGGATTTTAAATAAAGATGTAATTACATCCACAGAGTATATTGTTCCTAATATA
>JASBVU010000065.1 GCA_029960905.1 Thermoanaerobacterium sp. | reverse complement strand
TCTCCCATTAACTCAACATAAATTTTTCTACCACGTGAGCTATTCCGCCTTCATCATTGGTCGGCGCTATATAATCAGCCCACGGTATAACCCTCTCGTCAGCGTTTCCCATAGCTACTCCCAATCCTGCATATCTAATCATAGATATATCGTTTAAACTATCGCCAACCGCTATTATCTGCTCCTTAGGTATGTCGAGATATTTTGACAAAATCTCAAGACCCCTCCCCTTGCTCACCCCTTTAACCATTATCTCAAGATTGTTTTTGGCCGATTTAGTTACTTCGAAATTACCACTTTCCTCTATCCTTTTCCTCACCACATTGTCCAGAAAATCCGTATCATCATCACTTACCACAAATTTAACCAGATTATCTTTATATTGAGAAATTACTTCATAAGGATCATCTATAATTTCTATCATCATCCTCTCCTGCGGTGGTAATCTGTCGTTCCACGTCTTATACAATAGAGAACCATACTTTAACTGTACTGTAAAAAGCCTATCCTCAGTGAAAAAGTGATAGTACAATTTATATTCCCGTGCTATCTCCAGCAACTTTATAACTTCCTCATAGGGCATATAACTCCTGTATATGATGCCATCTTTAGCCGATTTGTAAACAAGAGCACCGTTACACGCTATAACAGCTACATCATCGCCAAACATCCTGACGTATTCATTTATAGCCGGATAAATCCTCCCTGAAGCAAAAGCAATAACAGCACCTTTTTCTTTTGCCTTTTTTAGCGCCTGTATGTTTCTTTCTATAGGCATGCTTTGACTATTTAGAAAAGTTCCATCCATATCCATTGCTAACAACCTGTATTTCATCAAAACACCTCTTTTTCTCTTGCTTTTTTTATTTTAAAATAAAAAACTATTGCGGTCAATTGACAAAAAAACTTTTTTTGCATATAATATTATCACGTAAAGTATATATTTATTAATAATTACTATTAAAGGAAGATTCGTATGTCGATAGAAGATCTCTCGATTATATTAAAAGAAAAAGGTTTTAAAGTTACACCACAGAGGCTGGCAATATACGATATGTTAAAAAACACCAAATCACACCCGAGCATTGACATGATATACAATAGTTTAAAGGATAACTTCCCGACCATGAGCCTTGCCACAGTGTATAAAACCGTAGATATGTTAAAAAAAATAAATCTGGTACAGGAACTCAATGTAGGAGAGGGAAGTTTTAGATATGATGCCAACGTAGCATCGCATCCCCATGTCATATGTTATAAATGCCACAGGGTTGATGATCTGGAGGATGCTGATTTTGACGACTTGATAGAAAAAGTCAACAAGTTAACTGATTACGATATCAAAAATCAAAAGCTTTATTTCTACGGCTATTGTCCTCAATGCAAGGGAAAGGATACCGCTAAATGACGGTATCCTTCTTTAATTTATCCATAAACGTTTTGATTCTTCTTACAGCTTCCTGAAGATTTTCCATTGATGTGGCATATGCCATTCTCACACAACCCTGTCCCTTTTCCCCAAAAGCGCTGCCAGGCACAACTGCTACTTTCGCTTCATGCAAGAGCCTTGTGGCAAATTCTTCTGAGGTAAGACCGGTTTTTTCTATAGACGGGAACACATAAAAGGCACCCTTGGGCTCAAAACACTCAAAGCCCATGTCCCTCAAGCTATCTAGTAAATATCTCCTCCTCCTATCGTATTCAGCTAACATGATCTTTATGTCATCGTCGCCGTTTCGCAAAGCCTCCACAGCAGCGTATTGCCCCATAGTAGCAGCACAGGTCACGTTATACTGATGTACTTTGAGCATCTGTTTCGCCATTCCCTCTGGCGCTGCTATGTAACCTAACCTCCATCCTGTCATGGCATAGGTTTTTGAAAAGCCATTTATCGTGACAGTCCGCTCCCACATATCTGGTATGCTGGCAAAACATGTATGATCAACGCCGTATGTAAGCTCACTGTATATCTCATCAGACACCACAATAAGATCGTGTTTTTTCACGACTTCAGCGATAGCTTCCAGTTGTTCACGGGTCATTATCGCACCTGTAGGATTGTTAGGATACGGCAAAATCAAAACCTTGCTCTTATCAGTTATATACCTTTCCAGCACATCTGGCCTTAAAACAAATTCATCCTCAAGATATGTTGGCACATAAACAGGCTTACCACCTGCCAATATGACGCAAGGCTTGTAAGCCACAAAGGAAGGCTGTGGTATAAGCACTTCATCGCCCTCTTCTACCAGCGTGCGGATCGCCACATCTATAGCCTGGCTGGCCCCAATGGTCACAATAATCTCTGACTCCGGTTTATATGTAACATCAAAACGCCTTTTTAGATACTTGGATATCTCCTGCCTTAGTTCTAAAAGACCCGCATTGGGCGTATAAAATGTTTTTCCTTCATCAAGGGCTTTTTTCGCTGCTTCATCGATATGTTTAGGTGTGGTAAAATCAGGTTCACCTATGCACAGCGATATAGCTCCTTCTACTTCATTTACCATATTAAAAAAATACCTTATTGTAGAAATCTCAATAGATTTGGCCCTCTGTGCCACATATTTATCGTAATTCAAATATATCCCTCCTGACCTTTCTGATATTTATAAATAATTATACATTATATTTTGGATTTGTTCTACTATTGAATTTTTTCAGCCAGGCACCTTATTTATTTCTCAGTTATAATTTTATTCTAAAAAATGAGAACTTTTTTCTTTTCGAAGGGTATTTTATGTAGATGACAACAAGGAGATATTTAAGTAGAAAAGGTAATATTGATAGATCAATACACAGATCATGACGCCACAAATTCTAAGGAAGATCATTACAAATTTGAGGAATATGAAAAACCATATGTCGCAATACAAAATCTTAAAGAAATAATAGAATACCCATCATACTGAAATACCTAAATGATTTTGCGGAAAAAGAAATAGCTGAAATATTGGATATCAACATAAACACTTTAAAATCACGTCTTTATAAGGGGCGCGAACAGCTAAAAAAACTTTATCACACATGAAAAAAAGGAGTATTAAAATACTAAAGTAAATCTCAAGCAAAGCAGTGACTATGTGACATATATAGATGAAACCAACTATAAAATGGTAAAACAAGATGGAAAGAATAGAATCATACCAAAGGTAAAGATAAATGAGAATCTCCCAGAAGTATACATGGAAATCCAACATGTAAAAGATAAATCCCCCCGGGAAATGGCTGCACAAATAGAAGATGAATTAAAGTCCACCTTTGAACATGTGGAAAATTACGGAACTGTTGAACAACCCATAAAATCAATATCTCTTCACGCTCGCAGCGGTCTAAAACCTGATTCTACGGTAGTTACCTATTACCTTGTAGATGACCAACAGGGTGGTACTTTCGTAATAAAAGAACAATACTTTTTAGAAGCAGCCGAGAGGCATGGGGCAAGATTTTACCTTATACTCAAAGAATTCAAAGTGATAAAAACAGAAGAATAAATCTGAATCAAAGCCAAGGAATATCGTATAAAAAAGAGATCCCTTTATCTTGATCGAAAATAAAAAAGAGCTTAGCTTTATCAATACCTAATTTAAAAAAATATTAAAAAATAAGAGAAGGGATATATTATACATGTATAATATATCCCTCTTTTAGATAATCTGTAGATAACTTTTTAATATATTTATTTGTAGCTTTTAGTTCGTAAAATAAGAATATTATGAAGCAACTGCCTTACTATCAAAATATTTGCGTTTTCTCAAAGTGTACATTAATACTATAATCGACCATATTACATTACCATAAAAAGGCTGTTGCTTATACTGTAAAGATAAAATAAGACTTACTATTAAAAAGTATATAGAGTAAGTTGTCATAAACCAATATCCCCATTTTTCAAGTTTTAAATATCCGTAAGCAATTACTAAAGAAATTACAACCAGTAGTATTTTCACTATATTTTCTGGAATATTTGGTAATCCCACTCTTACCGCAATTCCAAACTCATCTGCACTATTAGTAAATAGTGTTACCAGTAATACGATTGCACCAAAAATATAAAAGTATCCAATCAATGTTATTCCAAAAAGTCTTTTTTCACCCACTCAACACCCCTCCTCATTAATTCATAATATTCTACAATTGCGAATCAACCTATATTTAAATTATACCATACATGGTTTACCACCATTACAAGTTAGACATGGTGGCTGTTTTGCAAAGGTACATTTACCTTTACTCCTTTGCATACAAGTACCATAAGGAGTGCCAATGGCATGAGCCAAAAGTTCTTGAACAGTTAAAATATCTGCACCACCATTAAGCATTTACAGCTTCGCGGTTGGCATTTTCCGTTTTCACCTGGGAATTGTAAAGCCTATAAAACGTCCCCTGCTTCCCCAGAAGTTCTTCAAAATTTCCCTGTTCTGCGATTTTACCCTCATCTACTACAAGTACTCTATCCGCGTATGCGGTTGTGGACAATCGATGGGTTATCAAAATTATGGTCTTTTCTTTATACAAATTCTTGAAGGATATTAAGATGTGTTTTTCGGTTTCTGCATCCAGAGCTGATAATGCCTCGTCTAAAAGTATTATCGGTGCATCCTTTAATAGAGATCTGGCTATGCTTATCCTCTGCTTCTGGCCTCCGGATAAGGAGCTGCCTCTTTCACTTACCCTGGTGTCAAGGCCCTCGGGAAGGCTTGATATAAACTCATAAAGTCCTGCCGCCTTCACCGCTTCATATATCTCTTCTTCTGTGGCGTCCCCCTTGCCTACAACAATGTTATCCCTTATTGTACCTGTAAAAAGCACCGTATCCTGGGGAACATAAGCTATTTTACTTCTTAACTCATCAACATCATACTCTCTTATATCTTTGTCTGTAAAAGTATACCTTCACATGGGTCGTAAAATCGCATAAGAAGTCTAAAAATTGTACTCTTACCTATTCCACTCTCACCAACAATACATACCTTTTCTCCTTTTTGAATACTAAAGGACAGATCATTCAGCACCATATCTTTATCATACTTAAAATCCACACCGCAAAACCGGATATATTCATTTTGTTTTTCTTTAACATCTTTATAACTTGCCTTTTGTACTATGCCTGTCTCCTTTTCCAGCTCTATTATCTCAAAGACCCTTTCAGCAGATGCCATTGCCATTACCAAATTGGTGATCATATAGGACATCTGCAAAAATGGTGATATCATGTTTGAGCTTAACTGTATAAAAGCTATAAGGGTTCCCGGGGTCATATTCCTATTATATATATAATATCCACCGATCCCGTATAAAGCGATTTTAGACAAATCTTTTATCCACGCAGAGGATAAAACATTATACCTGTTTATTAGTTCAATTTTAAACTGGAAATCAAATAACCGCTGCCATCTATACCTAACTCTATTTACTATATCATGCTGTACGTTATAAGCTTTTATGAAGTTATAATTGGCCAGCGCCTCCTGGGTATCGCTTAGTGCTTCTGATTCAGCCTGCATTCTTTCATTTATGATTTTGCGCATCCTGCTGCCAAATATGGTCCCTACCGTGAGGAGCAGAGGCCCTACCCCAAGACTTATGAGAGCAAGAATGGTATTCATCCTGTATAGATATATAAATGAACCTATAGCTATAATTACATTTGTTATATAACCTATGGAAATATGCGAAAGTACACCGGGAGCGTTGGTGGCTTCGTTTAAAATCCTGTTCTCTATATCCCCTACCCTATACCGGGATATTTCTATGTATTTTGATGTAAGGTAACTTTCCATCATTTTTGCCCGGATCTTGTTAGCAGCCCTGGCATTAAATAGATCCAAAATGTATTGCTGCGCTGAATCTATTATTATACTTAGAAAAAAGAAAAGGATAAAAAGGGCCAACTCTCTTGTAAATTTATTCATATCTTTGCCCACAGCAAAGTCCACTGCCTTTTTTGAATAATCGGCCATGCTGATGTTTGCATAGGTTAAAAAGAGAGAAAGGAGCAAAGCACACAATATTAAAACGTACCATGGGCTGGACATCTTGAATAACTGCATATAAATCTTTAAATAGTTCCTTCTTTTCATAACAACCTCTCCTAGGCCAGATTTTCACCAAGGGTATTTAAACCATACATTCGGGCGTAAAGGCCGTCAGTATTGATAAGTTGCTTATGGCTACCCTGTTCCACTATATTTCCGTCCTGCAGGACAATTATTTTGTCATAATCTTTTACAAAAGAAAGCCTGTGGGATATGGCAATCACCGCCTTGTTAGCCGAGATCTTATTCAGGGCTTGATATAATTGATATTCGGCGTTGGCGTCAAGGGCCGCTGTGGCTTCATCCAGCATTATTACTTTCGCATCCTTTAAAAAAGCCCTGGCTATACCAAGCCTTTGCCTTTGTCCTCCAGATAGCTGCATACCTTTTTCCCCTATGGTTGTCTGGTAACCTTGAGGCAGGCTCATTATAAAATCATACAGGCCGGCGGCCTTGACGGCCTGATCTATCTCCTCTCTTGTAGCGTCAGGTTTTACAAGCTTTAAATTATCCATAATCGTACCTGTAAATACCGCGGTATCCTGCAACACTATAGCCAATTCATCCCTCAACTCTTTGTAGTCGTAACTTTTTAAATTCTTGCCTTTGTAATATATGTTGCCATTATCCGGTTCATAAAAGCGAAGTATCAGACTTAACACAGTGCTTTTGCCCGAACCGCTGGGACCTACAATGGCTACTTTTTCCCCGGCTTTTACTGAAAAGGATACCCCTTTGAGCACGGGCTTTTCACTGGAATATCCGAACCACACATTGTCAAACCTCAAAAGGTCACTCTCAGCGTCGCTATCTTTATAATTACCGGTATCATTTTGCTCCTGTGGTATATTTAGCGCCTCAAAGAACCTCCGGGCAGAAACATTTACCGTTATGAGATCTGTCCACGAAGAAAACAACCTCTCCATGGTACCTGATATATTCTCGCTCAGTACAATAAAAGCGGTGAACATACCTACAGAGATGGAACCCTTGATTATATAAATGCCTCCCAGAGCATAGAGAAGTATATAAAACCCTCTGTTAATAAATGCCGTCAGCACACCGTACAATGCCTTTAAAAGCCTGTTGGACATGTAAGATTTTAAATATTTATTCCAGTACGCTGCAAATCTTTCCATAGCCTTTTCTGTATAGGTATAGGATTTTATTATATCCACATTCATTAATACATCCTGTGAATAGGCGTTGGCATCAGCAAGAGCGGCCTGAGTTTTCTCTGATGAGGCCGATACAGGTCTATCTGCTATCCTGCCCATTAACAATGTGGACAAAGCAAATATAAGACATACAAAGGTCAGTATCCAGTTTAAACTTATCAGGTAAATGATTGAAACCACCAGGAGAGTTATATTGGTTATTATTTGATCAATAATGCCGAAGATACCTATTATAGCTCTATCTATATCGTTATCAATTACGGTTATCAGCTCGCCCGAGTGGTACATCGAATAGGCTCTATTGGTAGAAAACATTAAAGATTTAAAAACGGCGTCCTTTATATCTACATCAAGCCCCAGCATGTATTTTACAACTATCATATAATGCAAAAAGTCAAGAAAAGATCGCAGGATATAAATTAGAGCGCCAATTTTAAGGGCGTATACAAAATTTAAGAATTCTTTTCCCAAGGCTGAGTCTATCATTTCCTGGGAATATTTTACGACTGTTACACCTAGTACCGACATAAATACGGCTAATATCAAAGCCAATAAAAACAGATAATTCTTACCCCTGCCATATTTATAAATTTTTTTAAGATTATCCACAACCTCCATTTTCTAAGTTCACCCCTTAACTTTCACCTAATACCATACATGAAAGATACGGCTACATAATCTCAAAAACGAGATGCTCCCTTTTTCTTTATCCATAATTGATTACTCCTTTGTATAACTTAAATTAATTGATTTCAAGGTTTCATATCCAAGGTTTCATGTGAATTTGAGATACATCATCCGAATATATGTAGCCTACAGGAATGCTATGTCTTCCGCATTTTTGAATTAAACCTTTCTTAATGGTTCCAGGAAATTTTTAATTATCAACATTCTTCCTCCATCTCATTCCAGCTATATTATACCATAAATGCGTATATTCATCATAATCACCTCATAATAAATAAGCCACAGAATCTTGCCATGAGTGTAAAAAGTCATTTAATCGGATCATTATAATTAACGTAGTTACCATAGCCAGTATACGAATTTAATAACACAAATCTATAATTTCTCTC
>JASBVU010000064.1 GCA_029960905.1 Thermoanaerobacterium sp. | reverse complement strand
CAGCAAGCATGCTATGATCAGGAAAAAAGGCAAAAAATACATCATACAAGATCTAAATAGCACAAATGGGACGTTTGTAAATGGAAAGCGTGTAAAAAACATTGCTAGACTGAAAAACGAAGATGTGATAAAACTGGGAAATGAAGAGTACAGATTTTTGATTTAAGGTGGTATTCGATGGAAGAGTATGTTAAGACTGGCTCAAAGGCTATGAAAGATGTTTTTTTGATATTTGTAATTGCGTTTATGCTGCTTTTTATATATCACAAGCCCAAAGGATTTGATACGATTTACTTTACAATAGCCTTTTTGCCGCTTATTTACATTGTTTATTATTTGCATGTCAGGCTTTTCCCGATGGGAGAAATTCAGCTTATTATACTAAGCTCTTTTTTGACAGAGATGGGACTTATAATGATATACAGAGTAGCACCTGATCTGATATTGAAGCAGATTGCATGGATATTTATAGGTTTTATTCTGTACTTTGCCTCATCGTACGCTTCTTTGCATTATGATTTTTTTTTACAAGGTTAAATACGGCAATTACGTGTATTTAGCAATATCGTTTATTTTGCTCTTTTCCACATTTGTATTTGGAAAGGAAATAGGTGGCTCTAAAAACTGGCTTACTTTTGGTTCTGTTTCAGTGCAACCGTCGGAAGTGGTAAAGATAATATATATTATATACCTTGCAAGGTATTTAAAAGACCATAAGGCTACAAATGACATAATTAAGATAGGTGCCATAACAATTTTGATTGTAGGAGTTTTAGTGATTGAGAAAGATCTTGGCACTGCTCTATTATTTTACCTTACAACGATGTTTATGATATTTGTTGCAACTTCAAGTGTACTTTACACAGGTGTAGGTGCAGCTTTGTTAGGATTTGGAGGCGTCATTTCGTACTTTCTTTTTAATCATGTTCGCGTAAGAATACAGGCATGGCTAAACCCATGGATGGATGTACCCGGTAAGACATACCAAATTGCTCAGTCTCTCTTTGCAATAGGTGCAGGAGGCTTTTTTGGAACAGGTCTTGGCATGGGGCATCCCGAATATATTCCGGTTGTAGCCAGCGATTTTATTTTTTCAGCCATCAGTGAAGAGTTTGGAATGTTGGGAGCCGTTGCTATAATCTTAGTATACTTTGTGATAATGTATAGAGGCATAAAAGTCGCTCTGGACGCCAAAGATGAGTTTGGTGGGTTAATTGCGGTAGGTCTTACAAGTATATTCAGCTTGCAGGTTTTTACTATCATAGGCGGCGTAATAAAATTCATACCATTGACAGGTGTAACACTTCCTTTTGTAAGCTACGGTGGAAGTTCAATGGTTATGAGCTTTATAACATTAGGCATGTTAAACGGCATCGCAGTAAGAGAGGATGAGGATGTTGAACAGTATGAACCGCAACATTAAAATACTTTTTGCCGTTTTTTCAATCCTTTTTTTTAGCCTTATAGCATATCTTTCGTATTTTCAATTGTATGAAAAAAATAAGCTTATAACAAGCTCATACAGCGTCTACAATAAAAGATTGATTGAACAGGAAAAAAAGATTTTAAGAGGCAGTATTTACGATAGAAATGGCAACGTTCTGGCAAAAAGCACTATCGTAAATGGTGAACAAATTAGGCAGTATACTGATGGTGTGCCTTTTGCAGATATAATCGGATACAGCAGGAGGATATATCAACAAGGCAGTACAGGCATAGAAAACACGTACGACAGAGAATTGCTGGGTATGATCAATACGGATCCAATGACTTTTTTAAGAGAGACTGTCTTAGGCAAAAGTCAGGTTGGCGATGATGTGGTACTGACAGTAGATAAAAGACTGCAAGACTTAGCATATAGCTTATTAGGTGGCAGAAAAGGTGCTGTAGTCGCTTTAGATCCAAATACAGGCGCGGTGTTGGCGTTAGTATCGTCTCCATCGTACGATCCAAATACATTAGGCGAAAACTGGAGCAGTGTAATGAATAGCCCCGATCACGTCGTTTTGAATAGAGCCACGCAAGGATTGTATCCTCCGGGTTCAATATTTAAGATAATAACGACATCTGCAGTTTTGACGTACAAACCTGATATTTACAATCAAGTGTTTAATGATACCGGATATGTAATAGTTGACGGAAATAAGATCACAAACTATGATAGCATAGCGTATGGAACTATAGGGTTTCAGAAGGCATTTTATGTTTCTTCAAATACTTCGTTTGTGAAGGTAGGACTTCAATTGGGACGTTCGGATCTGGAAGCGATGGCAAACAAGTACGGGCTAAATGACAGCGTTCCATTTGACATACCTGTTGAAAAGAATCAGTTTCCATCTATTCCTCTGATAAACGGCAAAGTCCAATTAGCAGAAAGCTCCATTGGTCAAGGTAAAATTTTAGTTACACCGTTGACGATGGCTTTGATGGCTTCGTCACCTGCAAATGGCGGGGTTATCATGAAACCATATCTTATGGACTACGTCAAAAATCCAGTCACCGGAGAGATATTAGAAAAGACAACACCAGAAAAATACCTAAATCCAATAACAAAAGATGTAGCTGATAAGATAAAACAGCTTATGATAGGAGTTGTACAGCAAGGTACAGGTACGGCAGTGCAGATACCAGGTGTTGCTGTCGCAGGCAAAACAGGTACTGCAGAAAATCCCCATGGGCAAGCACATGCTTGGTTTGTAGGATTTGCACCTGCTGACAATCCAAAGATAGTAGTTGCCGTCATTGTAGAAAATGGCGGTGCTGGTGGATCTACCGCTGCACCTATTGCCAGGGAAGTCATGAAGGCATATTTAGGTTATTAATGTCAATAGTGTAAATATACCATTTAAGGTGATGATATGATAAACATTGAAGAAAAATTAAAACTGCTGCCAGATAAACCAGGCGTCTATATAATGAAAGACTTAAGCGGCAAGATAATTTACGTGGGAAAGGCTGTTGTCTTAAAAAATCGTGTAAGGCAATACTTTCAGAATCAGTCAAACCAGCTTCCAAAAGTCAGAACAATGGTAAGGCATGTTGCTGATTTTGAGTACATTGTTACAGATACGGAGCTGGAAGCACTCATATTGGAATGCAATTTGATAAAAAAGCATAAGCCTAAGTACAACATACTGCTTAAAGACGACAAAAACTATCCATATATAAAGATAACGGTAAATGAAGACTATCCAAGGATCGTCTTTACCAGAAAGGTTGATATGGACGGCGCTAAGTATTTTGGACCTTACAGCAGTGCATTTGCAGTAAGAGAGACGATAAAGCTTTTACGGCACATGTTTCCTTTAAGGTCATGTAACAAAAACATAGAAAGAGATATGGGCAAAGGAAGAGAATGTCTGTATTATCATATTGGATTGTGTTCTGCTCCATGTACAGGTCGCATATCAAAAGAAGAATACAGAAAACTGACAAATGATGCCTTGATGTTTTTGGAAGGTAAGCGTGATGTACTGCTTAAAAAGTTAAAAGAAGAGATGGAAAAGGCAGCTGAGAACATGGAATTTGAAAAGGCCGCAAAATTAAGAGACCAAATATACGGTATTGAGAAGACATCAGAGAAGCAAAAGATAGTTTCTGCGTCTTTAGAGGATCAAGATGTAATATCTATGGCCAGAAGTGCAGAGGATGCTTGTATTCAAGTGTTTTTTATAAGAGATGGAAAAGTGAGTGGAAGAGAACATTATTTTATGAAAAATACTGATGACATGGATAGAAGCGATATTATGGCATCTTTTATAAAGCAATTTTACGACAGTGCACTGTATGTGCCAAAAGAGATTGTGACGGATGTGGATATGGAAGAGAAGGACGTTTTGATGGAATGGCTTTCTGAAAAGCGTGGAAATAAGGTGTCTATCGTCGTTCCATCAAGGGGCAAGAAAAAAGAGCTTGTAGATATGGTATATGAAAATGCTCTTGAAGCTTTAAAAAATGACGTAAACTTAAAGATGAAAAGGCAAAAAAATGATTCAGTATCAGAGTTATCTAATCTGTTAGGAATTGACTATGCTGAGAGAATTGAAGCTTTTGACATATCAAATATAAGGGGAACCGATAATGTAGCATCTATGGTGGTATTTTTAGATGGTAAACCACATAAATCGTCTTACAGGAAGTTCATCATAAAGACGGTTGAAGGGCAAGATGATTACGGTAGCATGAGAGAAGTCATCTCAAGAAGAATATCCCACGGGCTCCAAGAACAAAAGCTGATTGTGGCTGGTGAGCTTAAGGAGGAGAAGGCTAAGTTTCACATAATGCCAGACCTTATTCTTGTGGATGGTGGGCTTGGACATGTTAAAACAGCAATAGAAGTGCTACAGCAATTAAATGTTGAAATTCCTGTGTATGGAATGGTAAAGGATTCAAAACACAGGACAAGAGGATTAGTTTCGCTTGATGGAGAAATAGATATGCCTATGACTGGTAGAGCTTTTAGGCTTGTGGCCGAAATTCAAGATGAAGCACACAGGTTTGCCATTACATTCCACAAAGATACAAAAAGCAAAAAGCTAAGAAGTGATCTTTTGAATATACCAGGCATTGGTGAAAAGCGAATGAAAGCATTGTACAAGGCTTTTAAAACAATTGAAGGCATTAAAAATGCGACAGTCGATGAGCTAAAAAAAGTTGAAGGAATGAATGAAAAAGCTGCTAATGCCGTCTACGATTATTTTAGAAGCCATGGATAAGCGGAATTTAAAAGAATTGATAGTTTTACAATAAAAGAGGTATCATTAAGAATATGATACCTCTTGGCGCAAGCTTAACCAGATGTCCTGAAATATATCTGCATACTGCGGCGACGATCGTATTTCTTCGATTACTCTGGGCCTTTTTATGTTTATATCGTAGATGTTTTTTATTTTACCAGGATGTCTGGTCATAAGCATTATTTTATCTGATAGGAATATGGCTTCGTCAATGCTGTGTGTGACGAATATGACTGTTTTTCCGCTTTTTTCCCATATTTTCAGAAGTTCCTGCTGAAGAAGAACCCTGTTTTGTTCATCTAAGTTTGCAAAAGGTTCATCCATTAGCAATATTTCTGGATCATTAGCAAATGCTCTGGCGATGGAAACTCTCTGCTTCATACCGCCTGATAGTTGGTGTGGGTAAGCGTGCTTGAAAGGAGTAAGGCCCATCTTGTCTATATAGAAATCTACAATATCATCTATTAGATTAGGCTTTAGCTTTCTCATTTTAAGCCCATAAGCGATGTTGTTTTTTACATCCATCCATGGGAATATGGCGTGTTCTTGAAAGACCATGGAGTTAAGAGGCTTGCTGTCATCCACATGCTTAATGTAAATTGTTCCGTCTGTGGGAGATTCAAGTCCTGCCAGTACACGCAACAGTGTAGTTTTTCCACACCCGCTGGGACCGACAAAGCACCAAAATTCACCTTCCTTGATTTGTAAAGAAATGTCTTCGAAAGCAGTTATGATGTTTTTCTTGATTTTAAACTTTTTTGTCAAATCTTTTAATTCAACTTTAACATCTTTCATAATATATCACCGTCTCAATTAATTAGTATAAAATGCTAGCTGTGCTTCCAAGGGATTATCAGTTTTTCTATTAAATCCAGGATAATTGTAAATACGTACCCTAATATAGACATGATTATAAAGGAAACGAACATGGCAGGTATATCGAATATATTGTAGGATTCCCATATCCTATACCCTATACCTGAGCTTGCACCATTCATTTCGGCAGCGACTATAAGAAGGAGAGCCATTCCCATGCCAAGTTTCAATCCGGTAAATATCATTGGCAGCGCTCCTGGAAGAGCGACTGTCAAGTAGTAGTCTTTTTTCGATGCTCCATAGTTTCTCGCCACATCCATGTATATTTTGTCTAGATTTATTACACCTGCTGCCGTATTCATTAGGACGATGAAAAAAGTGCCTATGGCGATGACAACTATTTTTTCCAAGTCGTTTAGTCCAAATATTATCATAATGAGAGGCATTAAGGCTAATTTTGGTATAGGATATGTGGCAGCTACGATGGGGTCCAGTATATTTCTGATTATGGGGAAAAGCCCCATTGTAAGCCCGATTATAAGCCCTGGTACAGCGCCGACTATGAATCCACCGATGATTCTAAAGAGACTCACAGACAAATCGTTTAGGAGTATACCTGTTGTTAAAAGATTTATAAGCGAGTGAAAGATCATAGATGGAGCAGGGAAGAATCTGGTGTCGATTAATTTTAAATCAGCCAATATTTCCCAAATAATTAAAATGGCTATTGGCGATATTATTTGCTGTATAAACTTGTTAGATTTTGTCTCGTCTTTGAGTTTTTTATCTTTTTTGCTCTTTTCATTTATTTTTGTACTGCTTTTTTTTAATACATTGGTATTATTCAAGCAAATCACCCCTTACGCCAGATTATGGACTTTTATACGTTCCTAAAACTTTTAACGCATTTTCAACGTATGAGTCATCTACAAATTTATTGACATCAGGTGCTTTTTTTACCATTCCTTTGCTCATGTACCAATTGAGATCATTTAAAACACCTTGTTTTAATACATGACCATTTGGGTCAAGTCCTGGTGGCTTCATCTTTTTAAATGTCTCTGGTGTGTTTACAAACGTGTATTTTGTAAGTATGCTTATTATCTTGTCTTGGTCTTTGTTTCCTGTTATAAATGCATCGTTGTAGGCTCTAACGCCTTGTAGATAAGCAATCATAAACCTGTTGCCTAGATCCTTGTTTTTGGAGAAATTTGGGCTGTACATTAAAACAGATATTTCTTCGCCTTTAATGTATTCGTCAGGGTCTTTCCACCATTCAAGGATGTTTTCTTCTACACCTTTAGTTATAAGGGGCTCTATTTCCATAGCTGCATCTGCGCTTCCATTGGCGACGGCGGTTAACATATCAGGGAATGAATCCACAACGACAAATGTTATATCCTTATCAGTTAAACCGCCTTTTTCTAATGCTTTTTGAACAAAAAGTTCGTTTATTGATCCTGTAGATGCTATGGCTATTCTTAAACCTTTCAAATCTTTAAAGTCTTTGACTTTTTGTCCCAGTCCTTTTTTTAAAGCTATTTGGAAGTAACCTTTTCCTGGTATATTATGCCCTCCATCTGCCACAAGCCTTATATCTATACCGCTATTCCAAGCATTAAAAAGTCCTGCGTTTATTATTCCTCTGCTTACATCAACTTGGTTTGATGCCATTGCCGAAAGTTCATCAGCACCTGAATTAAACTTTACATATTCGATTTTTATACCTTGTTTTGCGAAAAACCCTAATTTGTCAGCTAAAATTATACCTGATTCAGACGGAGAATCATCAAATGCGACTTTTACGGTTTCTATCTTGTTTACGGCTGTGCTTTTTTGCTCTTTTCCACAGCCGTTTATAGAGATGATAAATAAAAGTATAAAAAGAAGTGAAAGAATTTTTTTCATGTTACGCCTCCTTTTATTTATTTGGAATAAGTTTTACTTTATTTTATTCAACAAATAAATAAAAGGTTCTATCAAATGTTAATAAATTCGACTAAACACAATCGATTCTCCAGTATAGAGCTTATATATTTGAAAATATATCAGATGTAATCAGTCAGACCTCTTATTGACACTTCACCAGATGTTATCGCTTTTTTTTCACCGTTTTTAAACATGATGATTAGATTGCCGTCATCGTCTATGTCAATAGCTCGCCCTACATATTCCTTATTGCCAATAATGACTTTTACGTCTTTTTCTAATGTCAAAGAGTATTCTTTGCACAGATTTCTAATATTCAAAAATCCTTCATCAAGGAATGTACGATAATATTTTTCAAAATTGTTTAGTATAGATGCTGTTAGAAGCTTTCTATCTATTTTTTTCGAAGCCTCAATGGAGAGAGATGTAGCTTTATCCTGCAAATCAACTGGAAAACTGTCAACATTGACATTTACTCCTATGCCTACTACTATAAAATTTATCTTATCTATTTCGCCATTCATTTCTGTCAGGATTCCACAAACTTTTTTGCCACTTACGATGATGTCATTTGGCCACTTTATGTAAGATATCAAATTTGCTGTTTCTTTTATTGCATCTACTAATGATACTGCCGCGACTTGTGTCAGCTTAACTGCGTCATTAGGTGCTATATCCGGTTTGAGTATAATAGACATCCATATACCTTGCTTCTTGTAAGAGACCCAGAGTCTACCCATGCGGCCTCTTCCAGATGTCTGTTCTTCTGCAACGATTGTCGTTCCATCAGGAGAATTTAAAGCTATTTCTTTTGCATAGTCATTTGTCGATGATATGCTATCGAAGTACAGGTAGTTTCTTCCT
>JASBVU010000063.1 GCA_029960905.1 Thermoanaerobacterium sp. | reverse complement strand
GTTCCTATAAATCCAATTCTCATAAATGCATACCTCCAATATTTAAAAAATGCATACCTCCAATATTTAAAAACAGTATTAGAATAGCTAATACTGTTTTTGCGTTTTCCTACATTATTGCTGTTTTTCGTCTTTTTCAGTCGTTGTAAAAATTACTGGTTTTAATGGCGTTATTGTAGAAACAGCATGTTTATATATAAGCTGCTGCTGCTTATTGTCTGTTTCTAATACAACCGTGAAATTATCAAAACCCTTAACCATGCCTTTTAACTGAAAGCCATTAATCAGATAAACTGTTACAGCAATATGTTCTTTCCTTACCTGATTTAAAAAGATATCCTGTAAATTGATAGCTGTTTTTTGATTCATATAGCCATCCCCCTTCTATTGTTGTTAATAATTATTTATATTCTACTTAAATCTTAATTTTCCTGCTAAAAAAGAGATAATATTTTTTTCAAGATCTTCAAAGCTATTATAATCGTCAACATAAAACCAATTTATAATTTTGTAATTTTTAAACCACGTTATTTGTCTTTTTGCATACCTCCTTGTTTTCTTTTTTAAATTATCAATTGCTTCTTTTAATGAAACTTTTCCCTCCAAATATTCAACAATTTCTTTATACCCTAATGCCTGCATCGATGTGCCATACTTATTATACCCTATTTTTAGTAAATTTACCACTTCATCTATTAAATTATTTTTTATCATCGCATCTACTCTGTCATCGATTTTTTTATACAATGTTTCCCTATTTCTATAATTTAAGCCTATCATTATAACATTATAGTTTGGATTGATTCGCTTATTGCTTAACTCCTGATAAACCGAAATTGGTATACCTGTAAATTGGTAAACTTCTAAAGCTCTAATGACTCTCCTTAAATCGTTTGGATGAAGTTTAGAATAAGTTTTAGAATCGACGATTTTTAATCTTTCAAATAAATATTCATTGCCAAAAACAGTTGCTATATTTTTCAATGCAGATCTAAAATCATCATTACCGATATATTCTGAAAAGTTCATTACGTAAATCAATGAATCCACATATAATCCAGTTCCGCCAACAACAATTGGTAATTTTCCTCTTTTAAAAATATCATCTATTAATGGCTTAGCCATTTTCTCGTATTCAGCAACGCTAAATTTAATATTTGGTTCAACTATATCTATCATATAATGTGGTATCCCTTGTTTTTCTTCATCTGTTATTTTAGCAGTTCCTATATTCATATATTTATATATCTGCATTGAGTCAGCAGATATTATTTCGCCATTATAAAATTTAGCAATTTCTACAGATAATCTTGATTTTCCTGAAGCAGTTGGTCCTACAATTACTAATAATGGTACTGCCATCGAAACACCTCTACATGATCCTTCTAAACATTTTTTCTAATTCATATTTTTTTATCGAAACAATTACTTGCCGCCCATGTGGACATGTATATGGATTTTCAGTAATTTTTAAATCGTTAAATAATGAGCTAATCTCTTCTTTTGATAATTTGTCCATTGCTTTAACTGCCTTTTTGCAAGCCATCATAATTATCGTTTCCTCTTTTAAATTAACATCTTTATTGAAATCATCGCTTTTCAATTTATCAATTATATCAATGAACAATTGTCTTGATTCTGGCTGTCCTAATATAACTGGTACTTCTCTTAATATAATTGAATTATTTCCAAAACTTTCAAATCTATAACCTAATTTTTTAAATAATTCTATATTTTCATTGATTACAACATCATCACCAGGTTCAATATTTATTAGAATAGGCATAGTTGTCTGCTTCCCCTGAACAGTATTATACATATTCATAAACTTTTCATACAATATCCTTTCATGTGCAGCATGTTGGTCTATCAAATATATCATATCATCTTTTTCCACAATTATATAAGTCGAAAAAACCACACCAACGATTTTATATTCATCATTGTTATCAGGCAATGTATTAAAATTTTCTATGTACTTATTTTCAATTGCTTTATTAAAAGCATTGATATTATCATATTCAAAATAAGCTTTGTCGCCACTTTCTCTTACGTTAGATATGAATTTTTCTCCATTTGGATAGACTTCTGTTATCTTATTTGTTGGTTTTTCTTCTATGATATTAAGTTGTTTTGGCTTAGATTTTTCTTGTATTATGTTTTCTGTAATATCTGTATATGCAAACACATCATCTCGCTTAATAATAGGAATTAGATTTGATCTGTTTAAAGCATTCTTTATACACCTATATATTGAGTCAAAAATTTCTCTCTCATCAGAGAATTTAACTTCTAATTTTGTCGGATGAACATTTACATCTATCTTTTTAGGATCAATATTTAAATACGTAATCACAACAGGGTACCTGTTTACTGGAATTAATGTTTTATATGCTTCTTCAATAGCAGTATTATAAATTTTGTTTTTGACAAATCTTCCATTAACAAACAAAATTTGCATGTTGCGATTTCCTTTTGTATATGAAGGCTTACATAAAAATATTTTTATATTCATATATTCATCATCATATTCGGATTCTATCAAATTTGAATACAGTTCATCCCCATATAGTCTTAAAATGACTTCATTGACAGAATTATTTCCAGACGTCATAAATTCTATTTTTTTGTCCTTTATGTATTTAAATGATATGTCTGGCCTTGAAAGGGCAATTTTAGCCACCATATCTGTTATATACATTGCCTCTGTAGATGGACGTTTCAAAAATTTTCTCCTTGCTGGCGTATTGTAAAACACATCTTTCACTTCAACGCTACAGCCTTTTTCGCATCCGCACTTTGCCTTTTTTAATATTTTCCCACCTTCAACATTAATTAAAGTTCCATACAAAGAATTTTCTTCTTTAGTCTTTAACAAGACTTTTGATATGGCAGCAATACTTGCTAACGCTTCACCACGAAAACCTAATGTTTCTATATTAAAAAGATCATCTGTGGATTTTATCTTGCTTGTAGCATGACGCCCAAAAGCTAAAACAGCATCAATTTCACTCATGCCACAACCATCATCTAAAACCTTTATGTAAGGTATTCCACCTTCAATTATCTCAATTGCAATGTTCTTGCTGCCAGCATCTATTGAGTTTTCTACAAGTTCTTTTACAATAGACATTGGTCTTTCTACAACTTCACCAGCAGAAATCTTATTTATTAATTCGTCATCTAAAAGATTTATTTTATTCATTTGAGATCACATCCTTAATGAAACGGCTTTTCTCTTTAAATCGTATAAATAATTTAAAGCTTGTATAGGTGTGATGTTTTCTACATCCAAATCGGCTATTTCTGCTATCAATGTTTCTTTTCCTAAGCTAAATATATCAATTTGGGTAGGCATGAATGTAGCAGCGACCTCTAAGTCGCTATTTTCTAAATTATTTAATATTTTTTTTGCATTTTGGACGACTTCATCAGGCAATCCAGCTAGTTTCGCGACTTGAATTCCATAGCTTTTATCTGCAGCACCAGGTATTATCTTTCGCAAAAAAATTATTTCATCATCTGTCTCTTCCACAGAGATATTATAATTTCTAATTCCGTCTAGTTTGTCTTCTAAGTTAGTCAGTTCATGATAATGTGTTGCAAACATCGTTTTGGCTTTTATTTTGTCATGTATGTATTCAAGAATAGCACATGCTATGCTCATACCGTCATAAGTACTTGTCCCGCGCCCAACTTCATCAAGTATAATTAAACTATTTTTTGTGGCAGAATTCAATATTATCGATACCTCATTCATTTCCACCATAAAAGTACTTTGTCCAGAGAACAAATCATCCGAAGCACCAACCCTTGTAAAAATTCTATCCACCACACCTATTTCTGCATAAGATGCTGGAACAAAACTGCCAATTTGAGCCATTAATACAATCAACGCAACTTGGCGCATGTAAGTTGATTTTCCTGCCATATTTGGCCCCGTTATAATCATAATAGGTTTTTTACCATCAATTTCGATATCATTGGATATAAAAGAGTCATCCATAATCGTTTCTATGACTGGATGCCTGCCATCTTTTATTACAATCCTGTCACTATTATTTACTACAGGTTTAACGTAATTATTTGTTTCTGCAACCATTGCCAGAGAAACAAGAACATCCAAAACAGCTATATATCTGGATGTCATCTGTATTCGGTATATCTCATTTTTTATCTGTTCTCTTATTCTGTCAAAGATTTCATACTCAAGCTCCACGAGCTTTGTTTCTGCTCCGAGAATTTTTTCCTCTATTTCTTTAAGTTCTGGAGTGATATATCTCTCTGCATTAGCAAGAGTTTGTTTTCTAATATAATTTTCAGGAACAGATGATATATACGATTTTGACACTTCTATATAGTAACCAAATACTTTGTTGTAACCAATTTTTAGTGTTTTTATACCTGTTTTTTCCTTTTCGCTTAATTCAAGATTTGCTATCCATGATTTCCCATCTATTGATGCTCTTCTCAATTCATCAATATTTTCATCAAACCCATCTTTTATGATATTCCCTTCCTTTACAGTGGAAGATGGATCATCTTTAATTGATTTATCAATTAAATCATATATATCTTGTAATGTATCTAACTTACTAAATATCTCTTTTAAATAATTAGAACTATACTTATCAAGCAATTGTTTTAGTTTAGGAAGCTTTTCTATGGAAATCTTTATGGACAAAAGATCTTTGGCATTTATATTTTGATAAACCAATTTACTAGAAAGCCTTTCTAAATCGTAAATTCCTTTTAAAATATCTCTAATGTCTGATCGACCTTTGTAATCATTATATAGTTCAAAAACAGAATCCAATCGAAAATTTATTTTTTCAACATCTATTAAAGGCTCTTCTAACCATCTTTTAAGTAACCTTCCGCCCATCGGTGTAACAGTTTGATCCAATACACTAAGCAATGTTCCGCCTTTAGCATGATCTCTGTTTATTGAATATATGATTTCTAAATTTCTTATTGTGTTATTGTCAAGCAACATAAATGAATTATCTTCGTAATAAGTTAAATTGTTCAATTGACTTAATTCAACCTTCTGCATTTCTTTTAAGTATAAAAGAACAGTTGCCAATGATTTAATAGCATGTTTTTTCCCTTCTAATTTTAAGTCTTTAATCGATCTATGGAATTGACTTGTTATTATATTTTCTATGTCATTTACTTCTTTATCATATTTATTTATAAAAACTTTGCTAGTATTTAGAATTTTTATTAATTTTCTTAAATCAAAAAACTCACCATTTGCAATTATTTCAGAAGGATTGTATCTCATTATTTCGTCATATATTTTCCTAATATCGTTACACCTTACAATTTGCGTCACAAATAATTCACCTGTCAAGACATCAACAAAAGATAATCCATAGTCATTTCCTTCTTTAAATATAGACAATAGGTAATTATTACTTTTTTCTTCTAATGAATTAGTATTTATGACAGTACCTGGAGTAAAAACTCTTATTACATCTCTCTCTACCAATCCTTTTGCAAAAGCTGGATCCTCTAACTGTTCACAAATCGCAACTTTATATCCTTTCTTGACTAGTTTATCTATATAAAAATCCGCAGAATGGAACGGCACTCCAGCCATCGGTGCTCTTTCTTCTTGTCCACAATCTTTGCCTGTCAAAACTATCTCTAATTCTTTAGATGCAATCATAGCATCATCAAAAAACATTTCATAAAAATCACCGATTCGAAAAAACAAAATCGAATCTTTGTATTTTTCTTTTATTTTTAAATATTGTTCCATCATAGGAGTATACGGCATTAAAACTACCTCCAATTTCATGGATGAGTCAAGTTTCGATTCACGCAATGTTTATGACAATTGGCACAAGAATCACTATTGCATTTATGATCTGATCCATTTATATAAAAGTTCAATATGTTGTGTATTTCGGTCATTAATTTTTTAGAAGCTTCTTGTGCTCGTAGTAGCTTCTTATAACTATCTAATTCAAATAATTTTTCTCTAATGTATTCTAACTCAACACTTTGCCCCTTTTTCTCACATTTTTTTATTTTGGAAACGAGTGATTGTGCTTCTTTATCATTTAAAAATGCGACCTCTGCACCTCTTAATTCGTTAATAATTTCAGAATTTGCCAAGATTTTTCCTAATTCTACTGTTTTTTCAATGATAATATCTCTATCATATTTACTCACTTATTAACTCACCTTGCATAGTCCAAGCCTTTGTTTCAATTATCTTAACATTGGCAAATTTACCTATTAGGTCAGGGTCTGCCTTAAAGTGGACAATCTTGTTTGTTCTCGTTCTCCCAGTAAGTTTATCATTATCTCGTTTGCTAATGCCTTCAACTAATACTTCTACAATCTTCCCATTCATTTCATTGTTCTTTTCAATGCTTATACCATTTTGCAGCTTTATCAACTCTTCAAGTCTTTTATGCTTAATATCTTCATCTACTTGATCAGGCATCTTTTCTGCTACTGTACCTTTTCGTTTTGAGTAAATAAATGTATATGCAGAATCGTATTTGACTTTTCTTACAAGATCTAATGTATCCTGAAAATCTTCATCCGTTTCTCCCGGAAAGCCTACTATAATATCAGTTGTTATTGCAATATCCGGTACATTATCTCTTAGTTTATCGATTATTTCTAAGTACTTTTCTCTCGTATACTTTCTATTCATTTTTTCAAGAATTCTATTGCTTCCAGACTGTACAGGTAAATGCAAATGTTCGCATACTTTGTCCAAATCTCTCATAGCAAAAATTAATTTATCAGAAATATCTTTTGGATGTGAAGTCATAAACCTAATTCTCTCTATCCCATTTATGTCGTTTATCATGTACAAAAGATCGGCAAAATCCACTTTTTGCGATAAATCATTGCCATAAGAATTTACATTTTGACCAAGTAATGTTATCTCTTTAAAGCCTTCATCAGCTAATGACTTTATTTCATCTATTATATCCTTCGGTTCTCTGCTTTTTTCTCTTCCGCGCACATACGGCACAATACAATACGTACAAAAATTATTGCATCCATATATAATATTTACCCATGCCTTTAATCCTTCTGCACGTCTTATAGGAATATCTTCAACAATATTGCTATTATCATCCCAAACATCTATAATTGTTGTATCGGAATTTAACGCTTCTTGTAAAAGTTCTGGAAACTTGAATAAATTATGCGTTCCAAAAACCATATCAATATACGGATAATCTTTCCTAATCGCTTCGACAACTTCTTTTTCTTGCATCATACATCCGCAAATGCCTAAAATAATATTTGGTTTTCTTTGCTTAAGCTCTTTAAGCTGAGATACTCTTCCGAATATCCTTATTTCTGCATGTTGTCTGACACAGCAAGTGTTAAAAAGTATGACATCAGCATTCTCTAAATTATCAGTATGTTGGTATCCCATTTCTGTTAACACGCCAGCTAATTTCTCTGAATCATGGACGTTCATTTGACATCCGTATGTTTCTATATGAAATTTTAAATATCTATCCTTATTTAAAATAGCCATTTGATTTATTATATCTTTTTGCTTTTTAATATCTTCTTCTGTAACTATAATTTCCTTTCTTTCGCTCATCAGATGTATACCTCCGAAAACTTATATTCTATAATTCTAACAAATACTTACATCGTATTTATCTATAAAAAGACTTATTCTATATTCAAATACTATTATACTATAATATAAACACAAATTTAAATTTGCTGTCACTTAGAAATTTTCCTGTAAAAAAAAGTTTTTATTGGAGCAAAATTATATTTATAAGGGAAAATAATTTGTTCTGTACTTCCTACAAAGAGGATCCCATCTGAACTTAAGCTTGAATAAAATTTTTTATATATTTCTTCTTTAGCTTTGTCGTTAAAATATATTAATACATTTCTGCACACAATCAAATCCACACTATCAGGATATTTATCAAGTAATAAATTGTGCTTTTTAAACACAATATTTTTTCTCAATTCATCAGAAATAATAAAATTATTTTCGTCGAATTTAGTGAAATATTTCATGTATTCGGCTGGAATTTTTTCAACGCTTTTATTGTTATAAATTCCTTTTTTTGCTTTTTCAAGTACTACATCATCAATATCAGTAGCAATGATATTGATCTGCCTTATATCTATAAAATCTGAAAGCAACATAGCAAGGCTATATGCCTCTTCACCTGTAGAACATGCAGCACTCCAAATCTTCATATTCTTTTTAACAATTTTAGGCAGTATTTCATTTTTTAAAATCATCCATTGTTCTAGATTTCTAAAGAACTCTGTCACATTTATTGTAATATATTTTAAAAATTCTCTGTAAATTCTCATATCTTTAATTAATGTTTCATAAAAAACATCATAATTTTTACAATTATTATTTGCTATAAATGAATCGACTCTTCTTTTCATTTGTTTTTCTTTATAAAGAGATAAATCTATGCCTGTTAAATTAAATATCTTCTGTAAAAACTCGTCATAATTCAAAACAAGTACACCTCCAAGTGTCTCCATCATGATAAAAAAAGTGGCTAAACTTAGCCACTTAAATGATGTAAA
>JASBVU010000062.1 GCA_029960905.1 Thermoanaerobacterium sp. | reverse complement strand
TTCGTCTGTATCTGATATATTGTCAGTGGAAGCTGCCTGTATGATTTTACATCATTTCTGATAAGATCTGTAAAAACTTCTTCATGTGTAGGCCCTAAGCAGAATTCCCTGTCATTTCTGTCTTTCAACTTAAACATCTCAGGTCCAAAAACATCCCATCTGCCGGATTCTTTTAAAAGCTCTGCAGGTATTATGGCAGACATAAGCACTTCCTGTGCACCTGCTCTGTCCATCTCTTCTCTCACGATTTCTTCAATCTTTTTAAGCACCCTCTTGCCAAGTGGCAAATAAATGTACACGCCTGATGCAAGTTTTCTCATCATGGCGGCTTTTAACATGAGTATATGACTTGGTATCTCAGCTTCCGCTGGCACCTCTCTCAGCGTTGGTATAAACAATTGTGATAGTCTCATCGTTTACCTCCTAATATTTATCATGTTTGTATTTTATTTAATTTAATTTTAACTGTCAATACATTTTTCAGAAAGACTTACTATCGCGTACGCAGCAATTCCTTCTTTTTTGCCTGTGAATCCAAGACCTTCTTCAGTCTTTGCTTTAATGTTAACTCTGTCAATTCCGACATTCAAAGCTTTTGATAAATTTTTGGATATGGCATCTTTATACGGAGACAACTTTGGCTCCTGAGCTACAATGATACAGTCTATATTGTTTATAGAAAATTTGTCTTTTATCAAATCTAACGTCTTCTTAAGGAGCACAGTGCTGTCTATATCCTTATAAATCCATTCAGAGTCAGGAAAATGCGTTCCTATATCGCCTAACCCTGCAGCACCGAGAATCCCGTCAATAACAGCATGTATAAGGACATCAGCATCAGAATGACCTAAAAGCCCCTTGACGTACGGAATCTGTACACCACCCAATATCAATTTTCTTCCCGCCTCTAATCTGTGTACGTCATATCCAATACCGACTCTCATAAAAACACTCCTATCCTTTAAACTCGAAATTTCCATTTCTGTCGACAAAAAGACGAGTTCCAGACTTTCTAAATCTGTCTTTTTGCTTTATTGTTTTAACAGTAAAACCTTTATTCGTGTGAATCATGATAGGCCTTGCCGCAAAGTCTGATGAAGAAAAGTGATATTCTCCTTCTTCATTAATAGCCATGTACCAATTTACTTTTCCAAAGACATTGTACTTTTTAAGTTTTTGCCCTCTATCAAGCACAATAACTTTGCTGTCTGTTAAAATATTTACAAAAGATAATATTTTTCCCAAAATACTCACATTAGGCGCTTTCTCTACACCAAATATTTCTTTTAGATGCGGTATAGAAGCATTTAATATTCCTCCATGACCCGCATTTAAAACATATTTATTCCCCTCAACTCCTAAAGCACTTTTAATTAATACGGTTCCATCGCCCTTATCATCTCTGACAACCCCAACAGCTCGACCATCAGGCCATAATACACTATCGTCACTATCAGCAACTTGAATAAATTTATTTGTGTATACTCCATTCCCTGAAAAAACATACACTTCATCGGCTCTTTCATAAAATTTGCCAATTGAGCTGTTTAATTCATTTAAAAAGCTATTCTGTTCTTTCATGTAAAGTATATTTTTAAACACAATTTTGTTGTTTTTAATCGGATATTTAAAAACGTAGTTTCCATATTCAGCACTAGGCATAAGGGATTTTATGGATGGAATATACCTTCTAATTATCATAAGCTCATCTTTCTCGCCCTTTATTTTACCTATAGCCCAGATAAATCCTCTTAAAAGTATATTTAAAAAATCCTCGTCGTTGTCAGGCGGAACTGCACCGCCTTCCCATGCATAATATGCATTAGCAGCACCATAATGGGGAGATGATAAAAAAACCACTTTGCCAACATCATTTCTATAAAAATCTCCTTGTACATAGCTTCTAAGCAATAAACCGCCCATGCTATGGCATACAACATCGACTTTGTCGCAGTCATTTTTTATTTTTGCTTCATTTATCTTAGACATAAGTGTGTTTACACACTCAGGTATATCCTTCCACCACTCGTAAAAACAAATAAAAAGGTTCTTGCCTTCTGTGTATCCTAATGATTTTAGATTTTCAATGAAAGAATCGTATATATAGCCTGCAGGTCCAAAACCCCATGCTTTGCCGACAAGTGTGGGAACATACATGGAACCAAATATCCCGTGAACAAATACAAGAGGCCTTCTCATCACAATCACCTCATATAATTTAGGCATCTCTCCTGCTATTATATGAGTTTAAAATCATAATGTTATCGGTATATTGTTTTTAAGAAAGCCTCCGATATTATTAAATCCTCAGGCGTAGTAATCTTTATATTTCTATAACTTCCTTCCACAAGCTTTACTTTATGTCCAAGTCTTTCTACAAGAACAGTATCGTCTGTGCCCAAAAAACCATCTTCCATCGCTTTTAAATGTGCCTCGTATATAAGCTTGTACTCAAAAATCTGTGGGGTCTGTATAGCCATAAGATATGTCCTATCAGGTGTGGCTACTACAAAATTGCCATCATCCACTACCTTTATAGTATCTTTCACTGGAACAGCAATACCTACAGCACTATGTACCTTAGATTCTTCTATACCCTTTTGAAGTGTGGCTTTGTCGATAAAAGGTCTTGCTCCATCATGAATCATCACTATGTCACATCTACTATCCACAGCCTTTAACCCATTAAAAACAGATTCCTGTCTCTCCATCCCACCGGCAATTATGCGCTTTACCTTTTTAAAATTATATTTATCGACTATTTCCCGTCTGCAGTAATCTATGTCCTCATTAGACACCACTAAAACTATCTCGTTCAATTCCGATAATTTTTCAAAGACATTCAGGGTATAGTATAGAACAGGCTTTCCGTTTAACTTTAAAAAAACCTTGTTTAATTTGGTACCCATTCTCCTGCCTTTACCAGCAGCAACAACTATTGCACTAATAAACATAATGCACCCTCTACAAAAAATATACTGGTAAAATTATATCACATTCACTATCTTTCCGCCATCGACAAAATAAAAAAGGCATCTTCAAAAAGAAAATGCCTTAAGAGATCACATAGCTTTTTCTTGATCTGTTTGCTTCGGCTTGGCAAATATCATTCTGCCTGCTGCAGTCTGCAAAACACTTGTGACAAGAACATCCAGCGTGTCACCTATGTGTTTCTTGCCACCGTCTACTACGATCATAGTGCCATCGTCAAGGTACGCTATGCCTTGACCAGATTCTTTCCCATCTTTTATGACTTGAACGACCATCTCTTCTCCAGGAAGCACAACAGGCTTTACCGCATTTGAAAGTTCATTTATATTAAGGACAGGTACGCCTTGAAATTCAGCTACTTTATTCAAATTGTAATCATTTGTTATGACTTTCCCATTCATCATCTTGGCAAGCCTTAAAAGTTTCGTGTCTACTTCAGATGCATCTACATCCTTATCTACGATCTGCACCTTCATATCCAATTCCTTTTGTATCTTATTTAAAACATCAAGGCCTCTTCTGCCCCTATTTCTCTTTAATGAATCAGATGAATCAGCTATATGCCTCAATTCCTCCAGTACAAAATTGGGTATAATAAGTGGTCCTTCTACAAACCCCGTTTTGCATATATCAAAAATCCTGCCATCTATTATCACACTGGTGTCGAGAATTTTGGGTATTTCACTAATTTCAACTTTTTGCGATTTTTGCTGTCCCATCTTTTTCACTATCGCAAATAAATTCATAAATTCATCTTTTTTCTTCAATGATATGCTTATTCCAAGGTAACCGAAAAACACACTGATTATTATAGGGATAACCTTCCCTACAAACGGAAGCTGATAAATAGGAACGCTAATAAGGTTTGCCAAAATCAAGCCAACGATTAATCCGAAAGCACCAACTAAAATGTCGTATATCGGTGACTTTTGAAGCGCCGTCTCAAGCCAACCTTCGAAATCTTTTCCCCATTTGATAAGTTTAGGAGAAAAAATAAAAAATATGATTCCGCCTATCAAAGCCCCAACAACGTATATGATAATTGATGTAATACTGGTCAATGTCAAATCCATCAGTTTTTGCAGCTTCAATACAGCCAGAGACAGATAAGCCGCTTCAAATCCTACTCCTAATCCAACTATCGAAATAATTCCTCTTACTATTTTGTATAACATATATTCACCTCCACTTCTATTATTATCAAAAATGCCACTAATTATAAGTCAATGGGGAAAATTTATAAATACACATAACAAATTTTACATGTATAGGGCTTCTTTAATAAAAGTATACTACTTATAGATAAACATTGTCAATTTACAAAAAATTTAGTCATGCTATAAATGTTATTCCGTGTAAATATTGACAACACAACATTTACAAGTATATAATTGATTTAAGATTTAAAGAAACGGGAGTGGGCATAACCATGAAGGATATAATAGTCGATGATCTACAAAACACAGTAGATGAGTTTCTAATTCGTCACAAAAGCATTCTCGATATTTTGACAAAAATTCAAGAAAGCAGTGCCAGAGTCAACAGAGCAGTAGCAAAGTCTGTTACAGAGTGCGGCTGTCTAAAAATCAATGCACAAAAGCAAGAAATTCCAGAAGACGCCATCATAGAAGATGCGCATAAGTACATTAAAACACATGTTGATGGCAAACTGTGCGATAACTGCCGTGAAGTTTTAGAGACCGAAATCGGCAACAACATATTCTATATAATAGCGCTTTGCAACACGCTTGGCTTAAACTTCTACGATATTTTGCTTAAAAAGGATAAAGAGCTTAATACGCTTGGAGTTTTTAATATGTTGTAAATTTGGTGGGGGATAAACCCACTTTTTATTTTGCAATAACATCTGTAAGCTCTACGATGTTCTTAATCTTTTTTACACTTATACCATAAGTATTTTCTATCTTCATCTGTGGAATTACTATTGTTTTAAACCCCATCTTTCTGGCTTCACTTATCCTTCTTTCCAAATTGCTTACAGGTCTGACTTCGCCTGTCAAGCCAACCTCACCAGAAAAACAGATGTCATTAGAAATTGGGACGTTTAAATACCCTGATATTAAAGCCGCAACAATTCCTAAATCTGCCGCAGGCTCTTGCACCTTCAAACCACCGGCTATATTTAGGTATACATCTGATTGTGATAGATTTATTCCGCACTTCTTTTCTAAAACAGCCAGTAAAAGTACAAATTTGTTGTAATCTATGCCCGTAGACATCCTTCTAGGCAATCCAAAATTGGTGTGGCATATAAGCGATTGGACTTCTAATAAAATTGGTCTTGTGCCCTCCATAGAGCTTATTACAGCCAGCCCCGGTGCGTTCAAATCCCTACCAGATAAAAGCACTTCAGAAGGATTTTTTACCTCTCTTAAGCCTTCCGATTCCATTTCAAATACACCTATCTCATTTGTAGAACCAAACCGATTTTTATAAGCTCTCAATATTCTAAATGACTGTGTCCTATCACCTTCGAAGTACAGCACAGTATCTACCATATGCTCCAGCACTCTGGGACCTGCTATAGAGCCTTCCTTGGTTACATGACCTATTATGAATATCGTAATCCCATCTTGCTTGGATAACCTTAAAAGATGCCGCGTAACTTGTCTTACCTGTGACACGCTGCCTGGTATAGTGGTGCTTTCCTCTGCATACATAGTCTGTATTGAATCAACTATCATAAAACCAGGCGATATTTTTTCTATGTGCCTTTCAACATTGTTTATGTTAGTCTCTGCCAAAAAGTATATCTCCTGTTTTCCTTTTATGATTCTGTCTGCCCTTAGTTTAATCTGACTTGATGATTCTTCCCCTGAAACATATAAAACCTTTGTGAAATTAGACATTATGTCCGATACCTGCAAAAGCATAGTAGATTTGCCGATGCCAGGTTCGCCACCAATTAAAACAAGAGACCCTTGGACAACGCCACCACCTAAAACCCTGTCAAATTCACCAATTCCTGTTTTTATACGATCTTCATCTTTTGCCTCTATATCTTTTAAAAGCTCAACTTTTGATGTAAGTACGCTTTCTTGCGACTTTTTGTCGCTGTCATCAACCACTTCTTCCACAAACGAATTCCACTCATCACAGTTGGGACATTTCCCCATCCACTTTGTACTTTCAAATCCGCACTGTTGGCAAACAAATTTAGTCTTATCTCTTTTCACATTTCCACCGACTTTCCATGTATATCTATCACTAATTATATCACATCGAAATATAAAAATTGGATACCCTCACTTAAGAGAGTATCCAGTGTATGCTTAAACTTTTGTAAAATCAAATTTCCCATCTTTTAATTTAACTAAAATTTTATCGCCGGATTTTATTTCGCCTTTCAGCATAAGCTCAGAAAGTTCACTTTCAACAACCTTTTGTATAGCCCTTCTTAACGGCCTTGCACCGTAAGTCACATCATAGCCTTCTTTCAGAAGCTCTTCTTTTGCGTCATCTGTAAATTCAAGGCTTATGTTGTTGTCCTTAAGCCTCTTATTCAAATCAGCTATCATCAAATCAGTAATCTTCCTTATGTCATCTTGTGTCAGTTGACGGAATACTATAATATCATCAATTCTGTTTAAAAACTCAGGCCTAAATGATTTTTTAAGCTCTTCTAAGATGTTTTCTTTCATCTTTTCGTATGATTCTTTCTCGGCATTGCTTTCAGGCATAAAACCTAAAGTTGTCTGCTTCTTAATAAGCTGTGCTCCAACATTGGAAGTCATTATTATGAGTGTATTTTTGAAATCCACCGTCCTGCCTTTTGAATCTGTCAGTCTTCCATCGTCTAATATCTGCAACAGTATATTAAACACATCTGGATGAGCTTTTTCAATTTCGTCAAACAAGATTACAGAATATGGCTTTCTCCTTATTTTTTCTGTAAGTTCTCCACCTTCTTCATATCCAACATATCCTGGAGGAGAACCGATAAGCCTTGATACAGAGAACTTTTCCATATACTCTGACATATCTATTCTGACTATCGCTGATTCATCTCCAAACATAGCTTCAGCTAACGCTTTGCTAAGCTCTGTCTTACCGACACCTGTTGGTCCTAAGAATATAAACGATCCAATAGGCCTTCTCGGATCTTTAAGTCCAACCCTGGCTCTCCTTATGGCTCTTGCCACAGCGTCCACTGCTTCATCCTGACCTATTACACGCTTGTGCAGAATCTCTTCCAAATGCAAAAGCCTCTCAGATTCTTCTTGTGCAAGTTTTTGAGTTGGAATGCCAGTCCAAAGTGATACAATTTGTGAAATCTCTTCGGCACCAACGCTTTTTTCTTTCACCAAGGAGTTCTGCTGCCACTTTGATTTTAAGTTTTCCAGTTGCTCTTTAACCTTTTGTTCTTCATCTCTTATCTTTGCAGCCTTTTCATACTCTTGCGTCCTTATAGCCTCTTCTTTATCTTTATTAAGCATATTTAATTTATCTTCAAGTTCTTTTATCTCTGGCGGTGCTGTAACCGTCTTAAGCCTAACTCTCGATGCGGCTTCGTCTATAAGGTCTATAGCCTTATCAGGAAGGAATCTATCTGTTATATACCTGTGTGAAAGCTTTGCCGCCGCTTCAATCGCTTCATCCGTAATTTTTATCCTGTGATGTGCTTCATACTTGTCTCTAAGTCCTTTTAATATTTCTATAGTCTCTTCAACAGATGGCTCTTCAACCATTATAGGTTGAAATCTTCTTTCAAGTGCAGGATCTTTTTCGATGTATTTTCTGTATTCATCGATTGTAGTTGCGCCGATGACTTGTATCTCTCCTCTTGCAAGGACTGGCTTTAAGATATTTGATGCATCTATTGCACCTTCTGCTGCACCAGCACCTATTATCGTATGAAGCTCATCTATAAAAAGTATGACGTTTCCTGCCTTAATGACTTCATTCAATACGTTTTTTAACCTATCCTCAAATTCACCTCTGTACTTTGTACCTGCAACCATTGAAGCCATATCTAAGGTTACAACCCGTTTACCCTTTAAGATCTCTGGTATAGTACCACTTTCGATGGCCTCTGCCAATCCTTCTGCAATTGCGGTTTTACCGACTCCAGGTTCACCAATAAGACATGGATTATTTTTAGTCCTTCTGCTTAAAATTTGTATAACTCTTTCTATCTCCTTTTCACGCCCAATTACAGGATCTAACTTTCCTTCCCTTGCTAATTCCGTCAAATCCCTTCCAAACTGATTTAAATTAGGCGTATTTGTATTTTTAGCTCTTTGCGCTTTATTGGTAGTACCAGAAGGTTCCTCACTTACCATCTTTACTATCTCTTCTCTGACTCTGTTGAAGTCTACACCTAACTCCATCAAGATCCGTACTGCTACACCTTCGCCTTCCCTAATAAGACCTAATAAAATGTGCTCTGTCCCGATGTAATTTGTATTAAACCTTCTGGCCTCAGCAAAGCTAAGCTCTAAAACCCTCTTTGCTCTTGGTGTATATCCTACCACATCGCCAGGAACATTCCCCATTCCAATCAATGATTCTACCTTTGCCCTTATATCTTCGTAAGTAACTCCAAGGCTTCTTAAGACTCTTGATGCTATTCCATCTTCTTCTTTAATAAGGCCTAAAAGGATATGCTCCGTTCCCACGTAATTGTGATA
>JASBVU010000061.1 GCA_029960905.1 Thermoanaerobacterium sp. | reverse complement strand
CATTTGAATTTAAGACAAGCCTATCGTAGGAAATAACCTTGACACCTGCTTTTTTAGCCATCTCTACCGCTGCAGAAGCCTTCTTAAGATCGTTTGGAACAATGACAAGCACGTCGATCTTCTTGTCCAGCAAATATTTCACTTGCTTTAGCTGATCCTCGTCATCATTGTTTGCATTTTGCACAAAAACTTCTGCTCCCAGCTCTTTCGCTTTTGCCATGAATATGTCCCGATCCTTTACCCATCTTTCTTCTTTTAAAGTGCCAAGGGAAAATCCTATCTTTATCGCATTTTTATCATTTGTATCGTCAACGTATTTGCTAGCTTCATAATATTTGTACATCCTGTTTCCTAATAACACCAGAAGAACTAACAATATCAACGTAAGCAGCACTAATGTCATATCTTTCAGTTTAATTTTCAAACGCAACACCTCCTTTTGATACTCTGTTTTTGTATCTTGGAGTCATGCCTCTCCTTTCTAAATATCCTGCTAAAATAGTTAGGATCATTGTATCCTACCTTAAAGCAAACCTCCTTTACGCTTATGGTTTCGTCCTGCAAAAACTCTTTCGCCTTTTCTATTCTTACTCGAGTGATGTAATCAACAAAATTGCACTTTGTCTCTTCTTTAAACATCTTGCTGAAATAGTGATAGCTTATGCTTAGCATCTGGGCCACATCGTAAAGTTTTACCTCTTTATCGTAATTTTCATTTATGTAATCAACAGCCTTAGCAATAAGTCCCGTGTAGTATTTCTCCCTATTTCTGTGCAATTTTGATATGACGTTTGATATAAATTTTGAAAACATGCCCTTTAGGCTATCTATTTCGTCAGTTTTTAAAATATCGATAATCAAATTTTCTTCTAATACTGATATGACATCGCAGTACGTGTTGATTTTAGTCATAACTTCAATAAGAAGGCTAAATACCTTTGATTTAACTAATTCGTTGCTATCTTTATAGTGAAACTGCAATTTTTGAAAAATGCTGTTGACATTAATTAAAGCTCCGTCAATCCTATTGGATATGATATTCTCTACAAGCTCAGCCGTATCATAATTTAAATCAAGTTCTTCTGCATCAGATAGCTTAATGTCGTCAAAATGTGTTATAGCATCAGAACCTGTCTTTATGGCAAATAAAGCTTCATTATATGACTTTGAAAAATAAGCTGTCTCATATGGTCTGCCTATGCCTATTCTGACTCCTATCTCGATGTTTTTCATCTCTTTCAAAATCATTTCGCAAAAGCTAATTGAATCATTTTTAATTATATATAGATCTTCATAAGCAACTGTAGGAACATAGACTATTATCCTATCAAGCAAAATACTTGCGAGACAATCCTTTAAACTTTTTATGTATTCTTTAAGGTACATCAGATTTTCGTGCACTTTAACATTTCCCATAAAGATATCCGAATCTGTTCCGTCTTTTTCAAGCAAAACGACTACGGCAAAACCCATATCTAATTTAATATTAAATATATTTCCATAAAAATCAATATCTTCCTGTTTGAAATTAGACGATGATAAAGAATATATCATTTCATTTTCAATATGGGGTAGTATCCTGTCATTTTTTCCTTCATTTCCAATTCTTTCGCCATGTCTTCACGCTTTTTTTCTACCAATCTTTTAACCTTTTTGACGGTATCTATGACTTTGTTTTTATTTAGCGGTTTTAAAAGGTAGTCTACTACATCCAGGTTTATTGCCTCTTTTGCATAGTTAAAGTAATCGTAAGCTGTGATTATGACAAACTCTATATCATTGTGGCTTTCCTTAATTCTCTTAATTGCCTCTATGCCATCTATGCCAGGCATTCTTATGTCCATGAATACAACATCAGGCTTTAACATGTGAGCTTTTTCTATGGCTTCTCTTCCCGATTTTGCAAAACCTACAACTTCTACATCATCACAGTTATTATCAATGATAAATTTTACAGAATCTACGACTATCTGCTCATCATCTGCTATAAGTATTTTTATCATGCTGCACTACCCCTTCCATCAGGAATCTTTAAAGTCACCTTTGTTCCGTATCCTATGCGGCTTTCTATCTCTATGACATCATTTATATTTGGCGTATTGTAGTATAGCCTTAAGCGGTTTATCACATTGTGCATTCCAATGCCTGTGACATGCTTATTTTCATCGTTGTCAGGATCGTCCGCAGCGAGAATTTTATCAATGCTTTCCTTAGGCATTCCCATACCGTCATCTATGACATCAATATGAATACTTTCCCCTACTTTTTTAATCTCTATCTTTATATGGCCATCTCCCTCCATGTCTTCTATACCATGAATGAATGCATTTTCAACGACAGGCTGGACAATTGTGCAAGGCACCTTTACATCTAAAAGTTTCTCATCTATGTCCGTCTGAAATTCCACCTTATCGCCAAACCTTGTCTTTAGAATGTACATGTAATTAAACACATTGTCTATTTCTTCTTTCAGCGTCACTGGTTTATCAAGTTTTCTAAGATTGTACCTGAAAAGATCCGCCACCTTTTCTATAAATTCAGATGATTTTTCTGCACCTTCCATCATGGCGATTTGTGATGCGGCATTTAAAGTGTTAAATAAAAAGTGTGGATTTATCTGGGATTGAAGTGCCTTTAACTCCGATTCTCTCAAGATATTTTTCATCTTAAGGTTCTGCATCTCTTGTTCTTTAAGACGCTTTTCTACTTTCGCCTGCATTTTTATCTCATCTATGTAGTTTTTAATGTTAGTCACCATCTTGTTAAAAGCATCAGCTAAAATATTTACCTCATCATCTGTCTTTATTTTAATTGGGTCTATGTCAAAATCTCCTTTCGAAATCCTCATTGCTGTGTCAGATAACTCTGAAATCGGCTTTGTTATCCTATATGTGTATATGATCGCTAACACGATATTTAAAACCACAGATATAACTATCAGAAAAATATTTAAAAAGCTTATAAAAACCATATTCTTAGATATTTTGTTGTACTTTATTGAACCTTCCTGAAGTTTATTGTACATCAAATTATTGATGTACAATTTTATGTAATCATTTATTTTATTTGCCCTTGTGAAATACTCTATATATTCGCTGCTTATTCTGCCTCTCTTGGCATTTACAGCTTTATCTGTCTCAGATAGAAGGCTTATTATCATATTGCCAATGTCCTTTTGCATGAGGCTGTCATTATCATATGTGGCTATGTTTATCATATCTTCAGCACTATTGTTTAGCTTGTTGCTAATGGTGTAATAATTGAGAAGGGAATCGGAAGATTTTGTAGAAAGATACTTTTCAACTTCTGTCTCCAGAGAATTTATGTCGCTATTAAGGCTGTTTAAGTAGACATAATCAGTAAAAATAGACTTTAACCTGTCTATTACAATTTTAGCATTATAATAAGAGTATATGCTTGTAATGCCCATAATAAGTGTAGTTATCAAAAGATGTGCAAATATTTTTCTTCTTATTCCTTTAAACTGAAATAAACTCTTATTCACCATAACACCTACTAATCTTTTTGTTTTATCTTATCCTCATACTCTTTTACATTGCTTTTAGTTATTATATTTACGCCTGTGTCTATAAAAGTAGAAACATCGTTATTTTTTTTGATCTCAATCATGGCTTTAATGCTTTCATAACCCATCTTATATGGATCGCTCATCACTGTACCGTAAATTATGCCTTTGTCAACGTACCTTAATATATCAGGCGTATCACCGTACCCAACTATAGATATTTCACCTACTTTGCTGAAATCCACCACTACTTGTGCGGCACCCATTGTATCGACAGAATCTGTAATGTACAAAGCATTTATGCCTTCGCTACTGTTTATGATGGATTGAGTTATCTCTTCTGCACTTAAAGCACCCAACTGTGATGTATACACCTTTGAAACTTTCATGCCCGGTGCACTGTTTATGATGCTTAAAAAGCCATTAAGCTTTAAGTTTTGGCTTGCTGTGTCTTTTCCTACATCGTTGCTCATGATAACAGCTATATTGGCTTTGCCTCCTGTAGACTGTCTCATAAGTTTTCCAGCTTCTTCTCCCAGTATAAAGCTGTTGGCCCCTACAAAAGACTTCCTTTTGCTGTCTTTTAAATCATTTTCAATCGTAACAACAGGTATCTTGTTTGCATACGCTTCATCTATCAGCGTATTAAAATCCCCATCGTATGAAACATGTGTTATGATACCATCTACTTTTGATAGAACTGCTATATCGAGAAACTCTAATTCTTCGTCAAGATTGTTAAACTTTGGAGCATTAAATTCTAAGGCGACGTTGTAGTATTTTGCAGCATCTTCCGCACCTTTTTGCACTTCCTTCCAAAACGGGTCCACAGAATTTTGTGCTACTAAATAAAAGTGATATGACGGCTTACCTGCCAAAACAGGTTCTTCGATCTGCTGAAATTTATATAAAAAAATGCTTAAAACTGCAATTAGCGTTATCAATATCAATATTATATTTCTCTTCAAGAATTTAAAGATGTTATGTAACGTTTTCATACCTATTCCTTGCCCCCCAAGATTAAATATTACGACATGGATAGAAATTTTTCAATAGTCACATATTAAGTCAATGTCACACAATATTTTATTCTACACAAAAACAAAAAATCCTCTTTCGAGGATCAATATACATCAAATTGCTATTTATTTATAGCAAGTGTGGACTTGGAGACTTTCTTTATGATGTAATAACCAATGACAGTGACTATGGTATTTACTACTGCTGTCGGTATTACAACCGTCAACATTAAGAGGTAAAATGGGCCCGGCAGTCCTGCTATAATTGATACAACACCTAAAAAGACGGAACCTGAAATGATTGTCCCTATGATACCAACTACTCCAGCGATAATTCCTTCATTTACTCTATTTCTCAAAACCTTAAGCATCAGGATTATAATTGTAGATGTAACAAGTTTATCGATTGGATTTGCAATCTGTCCTCCCGGCATAGATCCAGTCAATGCCGTCAATATTCCTGCGATGATCGCTGTTACATAATTGATTTTCAAATCATCAACGATCATTAATGATATAAAAAGCATGGAAAGCATAAAATCTGGCCTCATATTTAGCATAAAAGCCGGAGTGATAAAATGCAGAACTACACCAATAGCCATAAGCAGTGCACAAAGTATAAACTCTCTCAATGTCTTTCTTGTATCCACTTTTTTCACCTCCCTTCCGAAAATTTATTTAATGTAAATTAAAAAGCCTTCCGCCCCCAAATGTAGGGGCGAAAGGCTACGCTTCCACGGTGCCACCCTTCTTAAGACAATATGTCTTATCTCTAAGCACACTAACATGTGCATCACATATAACGGTGTTTACCGGCTCGGCTACTATACTTCACCTCGCATCTCACAGGCCCATTCGCTAAAGCTATAATAATCAGGCTCCCACCATTCCTGACTCGCTTGTATTAATCGCTTAAGCTACTATTCCTGATCATCGAAAAATCTTTTATTTTTTTATCATTATACAGCAATAAAATGGATTTGTCAATCATTTTTTAAATTTTTGGACAATATTATCTCCCCAGCTTTCGCTGAGGAGATATTGATTAACTATCTTTGTACTGTGGGCCTAAACATGTCTAAAACTCCTAATACAACGTGAGCTAATCCGAAGCCAGTGATTCCAGCACCCAGCATTCCACCTGTCATAAGTCCCGCAGCCGTCACAGCCGCTCCAACACCAGTAACAACCCAACTTGTAGTTTTTCCATTCATAATATGCGCCTCCCCAATCAATATTGTTTGTAAAAAAAGAAAAAATATAACCTTCTTTATTTTTAAATAGAAATTGTAAAAATATTCATTTAAAAAGCTCTCTTTTTGAATATGTCAAAAGAGAGCCTTGCATATACTCTAATTTTATTTTTTTGCCAAATATTTCCTTATATCTACAGCAACTGCAGAAACGATTATCAGACCTTTAATAATTAATTGCCAATATGGATTCATACCTATAAACGTCAAACCATAGTTAATAACCGTAAAGATAAACACACCTACTATTATGCCTGGTATTGTTCCTACACCACCAGATACTGACCATCCGCCAACAACACAGGCAGCTATAGCGTCCATCTCATACATATTACCGTATTCGCTGGTAGCTCCACCTGTTCTTGCAGCTTCTAAGAAACCTGCTAATGCATAAAGAGCACCTGCAATTGCAAACATCAATAAGATTCTCCTTCTAACATTAACGCCGGAGACTATTGCTGCTTCTCTGTTTCCGCCAATTGCATACAAATCTTTACCAAAGCTTGTTTTATTTAATATTATCCACATGATTATTGTCATTACTGCAGCAATGATAATCAAGTATGGAATTCCGAATATACTTCCTGTTCCAATGTTAGTAAAATCACTTCTTAATCCGGCTATAGGCTGTGAATTATTTGGCGGCTGACTGAAATAAATATTATCAGCACCATAAATAACTACCATGGAACCTAACGTTGCTATAAATGGCGGAACACTAAATTTCGATATTGCAAAGCCATTTAATAATCCAAATATGAAACCGACAGCCAATGTTATTAAAAGCGGTACAAATATTGGCAATTGCGGCAATCCAGGAAAAAACCTGTTAGGATAATTAGCTGTTTGAAGCAATGATGCTGAAAGCACAGCAGCAAAACCTACCATACGGCCTGCTGATAGATCTGCACCGCCTATCAAGATAGCAAATGAAGCACCAAGTGCAACAATTATCCTTGTGGAGCTTTGCGACAATATATCCCTAAAAACTCTGAATGACATAAATGTCGGATTCTTAATAGCAATTACAATAATAAGCAATAGCAATACAAAATATATTGCATATTGTGATAAATAATCTTTAATCTTATTTGGCATTCATATCTCCTCCGTGTTAATCTGTATATTTACTTGCTAATCTCATTATTTTTTCTTCTGTCGCATCTTTTTTATCAAGAATACCAGATAAATGTCCTTCGCACATAACCATTATCCTATCAGCCATACCGAGAAGTTCTGGCATCTCAGACGAAATCATGATTATGCTTTTCCCTTCTTTTGTAAGTTCATTCATGATCGTATAAATTTCATATTTAGCTCCAACATCAATACCACGAGTCGGCTCATCGAGAATCAGGATTTCAGGTACTGTTAGAAGCCATCTTGCCATAAGAACTTTTTGTTGATTACCACCTGATAAATTTTTAATTAATGTTCTTAAAGAAGGTGTTTTAACCTTTAAAGCGTCTACCATTTTTTTTGTGTCATCTTTTCTTCTTTTATCGTTTAAAAGCATAAAGCTGCCTTTGTATTTCTTTATATTAGCAATAGTTGAATTCTCTAATATATTTAGCTCAGGAAAAATCCCTGTAGACCTTCTCTCCTCTGTCAATAAAGCCATACCATACTTTTTAGCATCAATCGGAGATTTTATAACGACTTCCTTCCCATGTATAAAAATCTTTCCTGATTCAATAGAACGTAATCCAAATAATGCTTCTACTAATTCCGTCCTCTGAGAACCAACTAATCCACCTATACCTAAAATTTCACCTTTCCTAAGTTCAAATGATACATTTTTAAACGACTTAGGAAACGGAGAGGACAGATTTTCAACTTTTAATATTACGCCATCTGGAACAACATCTCTTGCAGGAAATCTATTTGTCAGTTCTCGGCCAACCATTTTTGATATTACCATATCTTCCGTTAAGTCGCTGGCATTCCACGTTCCGACCATTTTCCCATCTCTCATTATGGAAACCTCATCTGAAATTTGAAATATCTCATCTATTTTATGTGAAATGTATATTATGGCCACACCATTCTTTTTAAGATTTCTAATCAAATTAAAAAGATGATCAACTTCATTTTCAGTCAATGAAGATGTAGGTTCATCCATAATGATTATCTTTGCATTGTATGACAGTGCCTTTGCAATCTCTATATACTGAATTCTAGATGCAGATAAATTTCTGACAATTTCAGTCGGTTTTATGTCTACATCTATGCTTTTTAAAAGCTTTTCTGTATCTTCATACATCTTTTTTTCGTCTACCAGCTTTAAAACTCCGTAATTTTTCATAGGGAATCGCCCTAGCCAAATATTTTCCATGACGTTTCTAAATCTTACAGGATGCAACTCTTGATGAATCATAGAAATGCCATAGTCTAATGCCTCTTTCGAATCTCTAATATTTATTTTATTGCCATTTAATATGATTTCACCTGCATCAGGTTTATATATGCCGAAAAGACATTTCATCAATGTTGACTTTCCAGCACCGTTTTCACCCATAATTGCATGGACCGTTCCAGCCCGGATTTTTAGTGTTACGTTGTCAAGAGCCTTTACTCCTGGAAATTCCTTGCTGATATTATTCATCTCGAGAATAAACTCATTTGCATTCATTATCAATGCCTCCTGACTTTCGTCATCGTATAATGATCAATAAAATTTTGTAAAGCAAGGATATTTAATATCCCTGCTTTACAAAGTGCTAATTCAAATCTATTATTACTGTGCATCACTTATGTTGTCTTTTGTAATCTTTTTATAAGGTATCCAAACATACTTGCCATCAGTAATATCATAGCCGATATTATCTTTTGTTGGTGTTATACCTTGTGCAAGT
>JASBVU010000060.1 GCA_029960905.1 Thermoanaerobacterium sp. | reverse complement strand
AGCTGGTGGAACTAATTTAAGTATATTTGAAGTCAATGAAGCAGCAAATTACATATATGAAACAGCAGATCCTGATGCAAACATTATATTTGGAGCAGTCATTGATGAAAGCCTGGAGGATCAGATTAGGATTACAGTGATCGCAACAGGATTTGAAAAGAGATTTGAATCTGAAAAGAAACCGAAAATTGAAAAGGAAATAATTAAGCAGAACGAGATGAAAGACATAAATGAGGTTATAAAATTTGACAATGACGACCTTGACATACCTACTTTTTTAAGAAGAGGGAGAAAGTAAAAGAAAGAAACACCTTAATTAATATTTTAATTAGGGTGTTTTTTTGATGCTTACATAACTACAATAACCAACATTAATCTATAAAATTCTATAAAAAAATATTAATAACTGTAAATCTTCAGCTCCAAATTATAACAATTTTATCGATATTTTTTTATTATAATAAGAATAAAGAGCTGCCGAATGAATATACATAATTTAGGTAGTTTTTAAAGATATTTGGAGCTGATAGGAGTGTACGCTGATGTAATTTTTGTTGAAAACTTGATCATAAATTATATAATTTTATATTTGACTAAGAGGTTTTCCAGATCCAATACTAATAATGTAAAATTAATTTTTTCGTCTGCTTTAGGTGCTTTATATGTTGTCCTAATATTTTTTTCTTTGCCTAATATAATTTATTCACTTACATTTAAAATAATAATATCTATTTTAATGATTGCAATTGCATTTGGATTTAATAGATTTTATGAATTTGTAAAAATTTTAAGCATTTTTTATTTAATTTCATTTATAATAGGTGGAACGGCTTTTGCACTGATTTATGTTGTGAACATAGACATTAGGCAAATCATAATAGCAGCACTACTTCTTGCAATACTGTTAACTTATATCGGTTGGGGATATGTATCAAAAAAGAATATAGAAAGCAATATTTTACATGCTCTGCATATAGACATAGATAATGTGGGCAAAGATATAAAAGCAATACTGGATACAGGCAATACATTGCATGATCCTATTTCTGATTATCCGGTCGTAATAGTAGAATACGATGCTATCAGGGAATTGTTGCCAGAAAAATTTAAAAATGTGTTTGATTCTTTTAAAAATGAATCCATTTTTGAAATAACTAAAGCTATAGACGATGATAAATGGATTAAAAGACTGAGGCTGGTTCCTTTTAATTCTATTGGAAATGACAGCGGGATTTTGATAGGATTTATACCTGACAATTTGGTGATTGATGGATATAGAAAATCACAGAAAAATGTGATTGTAGGAATATATTTTAAAAAATTAAATGCAACTTCAGATTATGAAGCACTTATAGGCTCAGAATTGCTAAATTAATGGAGGGATGATGCGATGAATATTAAGACAAAAGTGAAAATAACTGTTCAACTGGCGATAATAAAAATATTGACAAAACTAAAAATTCGAGATTCTGTTTTTTATGTTGGCGGCAGTGAGGCCTTGCCTCCTCCACTTTCGGCAGAAGAAGAAATGTTTTTGATAGCAAAGATGGAATCTGGTGATAATGAAGCTAAGTCAATGTTAATTGAAAGGAATTTGCGGCTGGTAGTCTACATTGCAAAAAAATTTGAGAATACTGGAATAGGAATAGAAGATCTGATTTCTATAGGGACTATTGGCCTTATTAAATCAATCAATACATTCAATCCTCGCAAGAAAATAAAACTGGCTACTTATGCATCAAGGTGTATAGAAAATGAAATACTCATGTATTTAAGGAGAAACAGCAAGACCAGAATGGAGGTTTCATTTGATGAACCGTTGAATATTGATTGGGATGGGAATGAGCTTCTCCTTTCAGATATTTTAGGCACAGACAATGAATTGGTGTATAAAATCATTGAAGATGAAGTCGACAAACAATTGTTGAAAAATGCATTAAAGAAGCTATCTGATAGAGAGAAACGGATTATAGGATTGAGATTTGGACTTAGTGGCGGATCAGAAATGACTCAAAAGGAAGTAGCTGACCTCTTAGGTATATCACAATCTTATATTTCTAGGTTAGAAAAAAGGATATTAAAAAGGCTAAAAAAAGAAATCAATAGATTAGTTTAAAATTGAATAAAATTTGCTCCGCAGGTAATACTTAAAATTAACCAATACATTTGGAGGATGGGCATATGAATAATAAAGTAGAGATCTGCGGAGTAAATACTTCTAAGTTACCTGTACTAAAAGGTGCTAAACAAAAGGAATTACTTTTGAGAATGAAAAATGGCGATAAAAATGCCAGGGAAGAATTTATAAATGGGAATTTAAGGCTTGTATTAAGCGTTATACAAAGATTTAATAATCGTGGTGAATATGTAGATGATTTGTTTCAAGTTGGTTGTATAGGCTTGATTAAGGCAATAGATAATTTTGATTTAAATCAGAACGTAAAATTTTCAACGTATGCAGTGCCAATGATTATTGGAGAGATTAGACGGTATTTAAGAGATAACAATTCTATTAGGGTTAGCAGATCATTAAGAGATGTAGCATATAAAGCTTTGCAAGTAAGAGATAAGCTTGTCAATGAGAATTCAAAAGAACCGACTGTTGGCGATATAGCGAAAGAGCTGAACATACCAAGGGAAGAAGTAGTGTTTGCACTTGATGCCATACAAGATCCTGTGTCACTTTTTGAACCAATATACCATGATGGCGGAGATGCAATATACGTGATGGATCAAATAGGCGATGAAAAAAACGTAGACGAAGTATGGTTGGAACAGATAGCTTTGAAAGAAGCAATTAAGAAGTTAAATAACAGAGAAAAGATGATATTGACGATGCGCTTCTTTGAGGGAAAAACTCAAATGGAAGTTGCAAAAGAAATTGGCATATCACAAGCTCAAGTATCAAGACTTGAAAAATCAGCGTTATCACACATGAGAAAATATATATGACTTGCCTTATGGCAAGTTTTTCTATTGTAATTTGATAAAAAGAACTGCATATATTTTTAGTATGAAGATTTGAAAGGGGGAATCATAATGTTTAAAACATCGGATTTAAGAGATAAAGACGTAATTGACGTAAACACCGGTAAAAGGCTTGGCAACATTATTGACATAGAAGTAAACTTAGAGGAAGGCAAAGTAGATGGCTTTATAATACCAAGTGAAACAAAGGGATTTAGATTTTTTGCAAAGGATCAGGACTTGTATATACCATGGCAATCTGTAAAAAAAATAGGTGAAGATGTTATATTAATTGATATTAATGGAGATGTAACACAAGTTTGACTATTTACATCAATTTTATTATAATTTTATTAGCAATTGTCGATAAAAAAAGTTTTTTGATATGCTGTGACGAAAGGAATGATAATGTTTGAAATGCCCTTTTTGCGGTTATTTAGATTCCAAAGTGATTGATTCTCGACCTACCGATGATTCTACTTCAATAAGAAGAAGGCGAGAATGCATAAAGTGCGGCAAAAGGTTTACCACTTATGAAAAAGTCGAACAAGTTCCAATTCTGGTAATAAAAAAAGATTTAAGCAGAGAATCTTATGATAGAGACAAAATACTAAAAGGCATGATAAAAGCTTGTGAAAAAAGGCCTGTTCCTATCCAAAAGTTAGAAGAATTGACAGATGAAATAGAAAGAGATATTTACAATTCGTATGAAAAGGAAATCACATCAGCTAAAATTGGAGAGATGGTGATGGAAAAGCTTAAAAATGTTGATGAAGTGGCGTACGTAAGGTTTGCATCTGTTTACAGACAATTTAAAGACATAAATACTTTTATGGATGAGCTTAAAAAATTATTAAATGATACCGAAGAGAAAAGATAAAGTTCTATACATGTACATGATTTGTACTTAGGAGGTGCAATTTTGGCACATACAATTCTTGTAATTGAAGACGAAGCCCATATTTTAGAGCTATTAAGGTATAATTTAGAAGCACAAGGGTACAATGTGGTTTTGACTGATAACGGCAAAGACGGGTTTGAAAAATGCAAAGAGACGAATCCTGATTTAATTCTTTTAGACTTGATGCTTCCAGACATAGATGGCATAGATGTGTGTAAAAAGTTAAAATCCGATGAACATCTTAAAAACATCCCTATAATAATGCTGACTGCAAAGAGTGAAGAAGTAGATAAGATATTAGGATTGGAACTTGGAGCAGATGATTACATTACAAAACCCTTTAGCATAAGAGAATTGTTGGCAAGGATTAAAGTAGTGCTAAGAAGATCTAAAAGTGAGCCTGAAGATAATGAGATCATCAAGTTTGGAGATATTACGATAGATACTGAAAAACATCTGGTTTATAAAGGCAATGAATTGCTTGACCTTACTTTGAAAGAGTTTGAGCTTTTAAAGCTTTTATCAAAAAACAGAGGCAAAGTTTTGACGCGAGATTATTTGTTGGACAAGGTATGGGGATATGAATACGCTGGCGAAACGAGAACCGTAGATGTCCACATACGGCATTTGAGGAAAAAGATAGAAGATGACGATAAGCTTCCAGTATACATTGAAACTGTACGTGGCATTGGGTACAAATTAAAGGATACAGGTGAAAGTGATGTTTAAAAAACTGTACTACAGCTATTTTATTATAAACCTCTTAGGAATCTTGGCAACGTCATTTTTTTTTATTGGGAAAGTGCCAATAATAAGGCTTGTTATAGGGATTCTTTTTGGATTAATTATCAGCAACTTTTTTGGATACAGGTTAGTAAAAGGCATTGTTCAGCCTATTAACGAGATTACCGATGTTGCTAAAGAAATAACAAAAGGTAATTACGAACATAGAATTGAGATAAAGTCAATCGATGAGATTGGTCAGCTATCATTTGCTATAAATACTATGTCGGACAAGCTTCAGGAAACAATTGACGAGTTGTACGATAGAAATGCAAAATTAGAAGCTATTTTAAAAAGTTTAGTAAATGGCGTTATAGCTTTTGATGAAAATGAAAAAATTTTGCTCATAAACGATTCAGCGCGATCGATGCTTGATATAAAGGATAATTATGCAGTTGGAAAGCACATACTAGATGTTGTAAGAAACTCAAAATTTCACGATGTTTTGGAAAAAATCATAAAAGACAAAGGATACAATATTGATAACTTTGAAATTAACACATTTAACAAACATCTAAAAATATACTCAAGTCCAATCGTCCATCAAGTCACGCATAAAAAGTTAGGATTTGTTGTCATAATAAATGATATAACAGAGATTAGAAAGCTAGAAAAAATCAGAAGCGATTTTGTCGCAAATGTATCACATGAGCTTAGAACGCCACTTACTTCCATAAGAGGTTTTATTGAGACATTAAGAGAAGGTGCAATTGATAATATTGAGAGAAGGGACAGGTTTTTAGAGATTATCGAATTTGAAGCCGAAAGACTTACGAGGCTTATAAATGATATTTTAACGCTTTCTGAGATAGAAAATCTGAAAGAAGGCTTTACAAAAGAGGATATTGCTATTGATGAAGAAATCAATGAAATTTTTTACATCATGGAAAAAGCTGCTGACGATAAAAATATAAGGTTAATAAAAGATTTAAACTGCAAAGATGTTGTCGTTAAGACCAGCAAAGATAGACTTAGGCAGATGATTATTAATCTTGTCGACAATGGCATAAAGTACACTCCTGAAGGTGGATATGTGAAAGTCACGACCACCAATGGAGAAAATAATGTTGTAATAGAAGTAGAAGACAGCGGTATAGGCATATCAAAGGAAAATATACCGAGGCTTTTTGAAAGATTTTATCGCGTTGATAAGGGAAGATCCAGAAAATTAGGTGGCACTGGACTTGGCCTTGCAATAGTAAAACACATTGTAGAGTCGATGAAAGGGACTATTACTGTTGAAAGCGAAGTTGGCAAAGGCACAAAATTTACCATTGTTTTACCTAAAGAGCAAAAATAGTTCATGATTTTACATGATTTTAACACAGGCTTAATATAGGCTTTACAATAGACTGTTATACTAAACATGTAAGAAAAAATACGGAGGTGCAAATATGTCAAAGAGTAAAATAGCAAAAGTTTTGTTGTCTGTATTGATGGTTTTAAGCGTGTTTTTATTTTCTGCATGTGGTCCAAATACTAATAATTCAGGATCATCTAATCAATCAGCAAGTGATAATCAAAGCAGCAGCCAAGATATTTCTGGCACTGCAACAGCGGTTGGGTCAACAGCATTACAGCCTTTGGTAGAACAAGCGGCAACATTATTCAATCAAAAATATCCTAATGCAACTATTAATGTCCAAGGTGGTGGAAGTGGTACTGGTTTGACACAGGTATCACAAGGTGCAGCGGATATAGGTGATTCAGACATATTCGCAGAAGAAAAATCAGGTATTGATGCAAAATCATTGGTAGATCACAAAGTAGCAGTTGTAGGTTTCGCGGTTGTTGTCAATAAAGATGTGACAGTAGATAATCTGACACAGCAGCAATTGGTAGACATATTTACAGGTAAGATAAAAAATTGGAAAGAAGTTGGAGGTCCGGATGAACCAATAATCGTAGTAAACAGACCTACAAGTTCAGGCACCAGAGCGACTTTTAAGAAAATCGTATTAGGCGGACAAGATGAAGTACAGGGCTTGGCATTGACAGAAGATGCTTCAGGTACTGTTAGAAAGACAGTGGCGGAAAAGAAAGGCGCAATAAGCTATCTTGCATTCTCGTATCTTGATGGTTCTGTAAAAGCGTTGAAATACAATGGTGTTGAACCTACAAAAGAAAATGTTATAAACGGCAAATATCCAATTGCATCTTATGAACACATGTACACAAAAGGTGAGCCTAAAGGCGTAGTCAAGGCATTTTTAGACTTTATGATGTCTGACGAAGTTCAGAAAGGACCTGCGGAGAAGCTTGGTTTTATAAACATAAATGACATGAAAGTGACTTTAAAATAAGTTTAAAAAACAAAATATAAAATATATTTTATAAGAGCTGGTATTTATACTGGCTCTTATGTTTAGGAGAGAAATAGATGAAAAAATTGAGTATATACAGTCTGAGAATCAGAACAAAAATGATACTTCTTTTCTCCATTCTCGTATTAATATCTATAACAATCGTGGGATTTACTACATATACAATTACGAAAAATTACATAGTCAATGATATACAAAACAGTTTATCAAGCTCTACCAAAACCATGATAAATCAAATATCACTTTTAGAGGGAGCGTACAATTCAAGTGAATTTGGAGCGAAGCTTCAATATGTCATTGAAAGTGAAAAAGCTGATTATGATATCAGGGGCCTTAAACCGCAAATTTATATATTTGATAGGCAATTTGATTCCATAAGATGGCAAGATGGCAGCTTAAAAAAAGAAGAAAGTAATGTAATCAGCAAATCGGAAATCACTGAAATGTTTAAGAAAAACAATGGTTTAATACATACAAAGTTGAGCAACAATGCTGTATTAATAAGCTATAGATATATTATTGAAAAGGATTGGCTATACGTCATTATTGTTAGTGAAAATGCTTATTTGAGACCTGTGGATGAAATAAGGAATGCAACTTTATTAATAGGTTTCTTTTCGCTAATTCTGGCATTTCTATTGTCAATAGTTGGCACTAAAGGTATTACAAAGCCTTTAACGAAATTGCAAAAGGTCTTTAGTAAAATTTCAACTGGAGATCTAAAAATAGCATCTGATATTAAGGCAGGAAGTTTTGAAATAGTTAATATATCAAATAGCGTAAGTTACATGGTTTCTAATTTAAGAGATATGGTGCAAAAAATTTACAAAATAATTGAAGGGTTAAATACACATGCTGAAGTTTTTAAAGATGTTTCTGCAAAATCAATAGAAAAGACAAAAGAAATCTTCGAAAGCATGAAAGAAATATCATCAGGTTCTGAAAAACAGAAAATTGCTATAGAAAATACGGCAAATAATATTATTGAGATTGAATCGGCAGCCAATTTGATGATGTCGAATGTAGATAAAACAGTAAATTCTGCTAAAGTGATGAACGAAACTGCTGTTATGGGTTTAAATGCAATCCAAAGTGTTGCAGAAAACATGAAAGCAATTAGTCTAAGTGTTCAGGATACGTATGAATTGTTTAAAAGACTGGTAATCAATTCAAAGAAGATAAATGACATTGTAGATATCATTAAAAATATATCAAAACAGACACACTTACTTTCATTAAATGCGGCAATTGAGGCTGCAAAAGCTAAAGAGCATGGAAGAGGATTTAGGGTTGTCGCCGATGAAATAAGGAAGTTATCCGAGGATTCTGAAAATGCCATTGTACAAGCATCAACTATCTTATCTGAAGTGTTAGATGAGATCTACAGCGCCAATACCAGGATAGAAAAAGAAAAAGATGTAATCGCTAAAGGATTGTCCATAAGCAAAAAAGCAGAAGAAAATTTTAATGATATTTATATGAATATAAAGATTACAAAAGAGAATATTTTAGAATTAGAAGAGTACATAAAAAAGGTGATGGGAAATATTGATAAAATAATGTCAGAAGCGTTAATAGTAAAAGAAATATCGGCAGGTTTTAATCAAAGTGCTGGTGATGTGGAGAAAAATATTGATGAAGAGTATGAAATGATAATTAATTTGGAAAAAGTTACGAATGACTTAATTGGTTATGCCCAATTGCTTAATGAAGCAGTAAAAGATTTTAAGATTTAACATAAAATTAACATAAATTTTACATTACCTTAATGAATATTTTTTTT
>JASBVU010000059.1 GCA_029960905.1 Thermoanaerobacterium sp. | reverse complement strand
CTTATATGATTATAAAGCTCGCTTTAAAACTGAAAACATGTGTGTCGGTTGTGGTCGCTGTGATGAAAGATGTCCAGAGCTAATATCCTTTTCAACAACGATAAATCGCTTGTACGATGAAGTTGAAAAGTTGAAGTCGGGTAAAGGAGGCAGCATAAATGAATAATATTTTCATGCCTAAGCCATATAAGATACTTGAAATAGTTCATGAGACGAATTTGGAATACACATTTAGAGTTGAAGTTGATATAAAAGCAGAGCATGGGCAGTTCTTTCAAATTTCCATTCCAAAGATAGGTGAAGCACCTATCTCGATAAGCGCTATGGGTGACAATTGGATGGAATTTACTATAAGAAAAGTTGGAAAAGTAACAAATGAGATATTTAACTTATCTCCTGGCGATAAGATATTCATGAGAGGGCCTTATGGTAATTCATTCCCGGTTGAAAAATATAAACAGAAAGATCTAGTCATTATAGCTGGTGGTACAGGTGTATCGCCTGTGAGAAGCTTACTTAAGTATTTTTATGATAATTCGGAAGAAATAAAATCACTACACTTTATAGCAGGCTTTAAAGATGAAAACAGCGTCTTATTTAAAGAAGATTTAAATAATTTTAAGACAAAATTTAACACCATATATACTCTTGATAAGAAAAAAGTCGATGGATTTGAAGTCGGCTTGGTTACGGAACATATAAGTAAAATACCATTTGATAGTTTTGATGATTACAATGTCATTGTCGTTGGTCCGCCAGTAATGATGCATTTTACAGCATTAGAATTATTGAAAAATGGGGTGCCAGAAGATAAAATCTGGGTTTCCTTTGAGAGAAAGATGTCTTGCGGAGTTGGGAAATGCGGTCACTGCAAGATAAACGAGACGTATGTTTGCCTCGAAGGTCCCGTGTTTAACTACACAAAAGCAAAGAATTTACTTGATTAAATGTGGAGGTGTATGTAATGAACTATGATATAGATGTAAAAAAAGTCCGCAGAAATTGTTACAGGCAATCGAAAGTCCGCGGTGAATTCATGCTGCAAATGCGTGTTCCAGGCGGTGTAATGGATGCTAAATATCTGTCATATGTAGAGCATATTGCAAAAACATGGGGAAATGGACAATTTCATCTTGGCGTTAGACAAACTTTATCGATACCTGGAATAAAGTATGAATATATCGATGAAGTCAATAAGTATATAAAGACGTTCATTAAAGAGATAGAAGTAGATCTTTGTGGTGTTGACATGGAAGTAAATGACAATGGATATCCAACGATAGGTTCTAGAAACATCATGGCATGTATAGGAAATAAACATTGCATAAAGGCAAATATAGACACAACATCACTTGCAAGAAAAATTGAAAAAATCATCTTTCCAAGTGATTATCATATAAAAGTCAGCATAGCCGGATGTCCTAATGACTGTGCAAAGGCTCATTTCAACGATTTTGGAATTATAGGCATCACTAAAACAGAATATGATTACGATCGCTGTATAGGATGTAAGAAGTGTATCGAGGCTTGTAAACAACATGCTACAGGTGTTTTATATATGGTAAATGGAAAAATCGAGAAAGATTCATGCTGTTGTGTTGGCTGTGGTGAGTGTGCACTTGTATGTCCTACAGGTGCTTGGTCTAGAAATCCCAAGAAATTCTATAGAGTCCTCATTGGTGGTAGAACCGGAAAACAGACACCCCGCATGGGAAAGATTTTCTTGAATTGGGTAACAGAAGATGTAGTGCTGGGTGTACTTAAAAATTGGCAAGATTTTTCTGCGGAAGTATTGAATCATAAACCAGTATATCTCCATGGAGGTCACTTGATAGACAGAGCTGGATACAATAAATTTAAAGAGCTTATATTAAAGGGTGTAGAATTAAACCCTGAAGCTATGGTTGCAGATAGAATATTTTGGGCAGAAACTGAATACAGGTCAAATATAAACGTTAAGCCTATTTGTGAATGTTAAATTAAAAGTGAAGGGTTTTTGATGGTTTATTATATATTTTAAGTGAATTGATTATTTTGATGTAAAATGATAAAATTAAGCCGTATAAATTCTAGGTGGTGATATTGTGCCGCTTTCGGATCAAGAGAGAAAAAATATACGTGAAACATGGCGTATAAAAGTCAAGAAAGATAGAGAAATAGAAACGTATAGAAAAAAAGAAGCATTTGATAGAGTATATAAAATTGCAAAGATATTAAAAGAAAAGTATTTTGTTGATAAGGTTATATTGTATGGTTCACTTGCAAGAGATGACCATTTTGATAATCTATCTGATATTGATATTTTTATTGATGGATGGGATGATAGTAAATTTAACTATTGGGCAATGTTGATTGATGTTGAAAATGTTGCAAAGCCTTATAAAATAAGCATAGTTACGCAAAAAGAAGCTTATAAATCTCTGCTAAATGAAATATTAAGAGAAGGGAGGATTATAGAGTGACGGATATTAATAAAATTAAAGTTACATTAGCAAGACTACAGTTAGAACTTGAGAATATACAGAAATTATATGATACTTTAAATGAGAGAGGCTTATTAGATAGTAAAAACAGAAGAGAGAAATTGGCTGATGATTTCATGCTAAGGGCTGTTGGCTCTATTTTTCACGATTTTTATACTTCCGTTGAGAATATGTTTAAAATTGTGGGTAGAAATATAGATAATTTGATCCCTTCAAGTTCTGAATGGCATCTAGAATTACTTGAACAAATGTCGACTCCTATAGAAGGAGAAAGGCCGGCTTTTATTAGTTCTAATTCAAAGTTTTTGCTTAATGAATTTAGAGGATTTCGCCATGTATTTCGTAATGTTTATGGATTTAACCTAGTATCAGAACGCATAGAAAGATTACTAGATATTTTCCCTCATACTGTTGATAATTTAAGAAAGGATGTAGCACAGTTTATAGAAGACATGCAATCTATCATGATAGAGGAGTGATTTGAGGCTTACGAGATCTAATTGCTTTTACTTAAAATACTGTGGATATAATTTTTTGCCTTTACAATTTTAGAGTTATAACGTATAATTAGATTAAATTTAATACTTGTAAAATTAGTTTGCGGGGGAACCATTTTGGTTGAGCATTTTGGTTGAGAAGGTAAAACCTGACCCTTAGAACCTGATGTAGTTAATACTACCGTAGGGAAGCAGGCTTTTGATTATAAAGCTTTACCATGCGGTAAGGCTTTTTTATTATTCTGACATCAAATACTACCTTCTTTTTTCCCTTTATTTTACAAGTATCAAAAAATAATTTATGAAAGGATGACTAAAATGAACTACACAACACAATTAGACGCAGCAAAAAAAGGGATTATTACAGAAGAGATGAATGTTGTGGCAGCTAAAGAAGATATTGAAGTGGATTTATTGTTGAGTAAGGTAGTTTCTGGTGAAGTAGTTATACCTGCGAATAAAAATCATGAAGCACTTAGTCCTGAAGGTGTAGGGGCAGGGCTTAGAACAAAAATAAATGTAAACTTAGGTGTATCAAGGGACTGCAACAATGTAGATGCAGAATTAGAAAAGGCAAAAAAGGCAATAGAAATGAAGGCAGAGTCAATTATGGATTTAAGTTCATATGGTAAAACTTTTGAATTTAGAAACAGATTGATATGTATTTCTACAGCCATGATAGGTACTGTTCCAGTATACGATGCTGTAGGATATTACGACAAAGATTTAAAAAACATTACTCCTTCAGAATTTATAAAAATCGTTGAAAGGCATGCACAAGACGGCGTTGATTTTATGACCATCCATGCAGGCATCAATAGAGAGACAGCGGAAATTTTCAAAAGGAATGAAAGACTTCTAAATATCGTTTCTCGAGGAGGCTCTCTATTATATACATGGATGGAATTAAATCATAAGGAAAATCCTTTTTATGAGTATTTTGACGATATTCTTGACATATGTGCTGAGTACGATGTAACGATAAGCCTTGGCGATGCATTGAGGCCGGGATGTATAAGTGATTCCACAGATGCATGTCAAATAAAAGAGCTTATAACGCTGGGCGAGCTTGCAAAAAGAGCTTATGAAAAGAATGTTCAAGTGATTATTGAGGGACCGGGCCATATGAGGCTAAATGAAATCGAAGCAAATGTTTTGCTGGAAAAAAAGCTATGCCATGGTGCGCCGTTTTATGTATTGGGACCAATTGTGACAGATATTGCTCCAGGATATGATCACATTACAAGTGCAATTGGCGGTGCCATTGCTGCAGCAAGTGGAGCAGATTTTTTGTGTTATGTTACACCAGCGGAACATTTGAGGCTTCCGACGATTGAAGATATGAAGGAAGGCATCATTGCGTCTAAAATAGCTGCCCATGCAGCAGATCTGGCAAAAGGTATACGCAATGCAGAAAAATGGGATAATGACATGTCATATGCCAGGAGAAAGCTTGATTGGGATGAAATGTTTAGATTAGCTATAGATCCTGAAAAGGCAAAAAGGTATAGAAATGAATCACAGCCACATGACAGTGAAACATGTACAATGTGCGGGAATATGTGCGCTGTAAGAAACATGAATAGAGTTATTGAAGGACAAGATGTCAGTTTAATATAAACTTATACTAAAGAATAAGGTGGGGTTGTCTATGAATATTAAAAAGATTACATATTCAGCTATGCTGATTGCAATCGGTGTAGTTTTTGCAAATTTTATATTTTTTCCGGTAGGTGTTTCGAAAACGACGCCTATACAGCATATAATTAATGTCATATCTGCAGTGACACTTGGTCCAGGATATGCAGTACTAATCGCATTTTCAATATCCATAATCAGAAATATAATAGGTACTGGAACACTATTGGCTTTTCCAGGCAGCATGATTGGGGCTTTATTTGCAGGTATTTTATATAAAATGACAGGGAAAAAGATTTTAGCTGCATTGGGAGAGGTTTTTGGTACAGGGATAATAGGCGGTCTTGTGGCATTTCCAGTAGCTAAATATATCATTGGTAAGGATGTAGGGGCATTTTTCTTTGTTACTCCATTTTTAATAAACACAGTGACAGGAAGCATCATAGCCCTTATTTTGCTTGAGGTTTTGGATAAGTCGAAAAAGGTTTATAAATAAAACAGGCAAATTCGATAAATTCCTAATTTTGTGATATAATGATTGTGTAAACAAAATAAAAAGGGGGGCTATAATATGCCTGATTTTGGTACTCCATTTGCTGGGCTTGCAAATAAAAACAAAATAACACATGAGGAGCTTATAAGAGCTATACGTTTTATGGTGGCGGCAGAGTATGAGGCTATACAGTTGTACATGCAGCTAGCAGAGTCAACAGACAACAAATTAGCAAAGGACGTTTTAGTAGATATAGCAAACGAAGAAAGAGTGCATGCCGGAGAATTTTTAAGGCTTTTGAAGGAATTATCTCCAGACGAAGAAAAGCTGTATGAAGAAGGAGCAAAAGAAGTAGAAGAAATGATTGAAAAAAATAAATAGATTAGGTACAGTAAAATTTAAACAAAATGCTGATATAAATATACCAATTTATCGCGATTTGATATCATAAAACAATAATAGCGCTTCTAAATTTTGTAAATAAGGAAGGGAAAGATATGGCTTTACCTGATGAAAATAAGACGTATACGTATCGCGATTATAAAGAATGGAAAGATGATAGACGCTGGGAGTTAATAAATGGGAATCCATATCTCATGGCTCCGCCCTCAAGAATACATCAAGAGGTCTTACGAGAGATATTAACTATTTTTTCCTTGTATTTAAAAGATAAATCTTGCAAAGTTTATAGTGCTCCATTTGGAGTAAGACTTCCTAAAGGAAACGAAAATGATGATGACATAGAAACGGTTGTAGAACCTGATATTGTAGTAGTGTGTGATAAGTCGAAATTAGATGATGAAGGGTGTAAAGGTGCACCGGACTTAGTTGTAGAGATTGTTTCACCTTCTACAGCCAGAAATGATAAAATTAAAAAATTTAATCTATATGAGATGGCAGGAGTAAAAGAGTACTGGATAGTAGAACCGGATAACAAGATTGTAACTGTTTTTACGTTAGATGACGATAAAAGGTATGGAAGGCCAGGGATATATTCTGATGAAGATAAAATTAAAGTTTCAATTTTTGAAGATCTCATCATTGATCTAAAATCTGTTTTTACATTTTAGCTTAACCATATAAAGCAATATGGAACACCAGAAATCATGAACAGTGACCAAGGCTCACAATTTACCTGTGATGATTATATAAATTTGCTAAAAGAAAATAATATTAAAATATCTATGGATGGTAAGCATTAGACAATCAACGTATAGAGCGATTCTTCAGGAACTACAAATGGGAGAAGCTATACCTAGAAGATTGTGAAACTGGACATCAACTAAGAAAAATGACACAAGAGTATATTGAATATTACAACAACAAGAGACCACACCAGTCGTTAGGGGATCGAACACCTGCTGAATATTATTATGGTAGCCCTAATATTCTTATACAAACTGTATAGAGTTATTAAGCTATTACCCATGTCGAAAAACTGTCGCATTTATTCCACGTTCCTCTTTACAATGAGCCTCTCATGCCATGTCTTGAGGCACCAGCGGCATGCAACATTGTAAGGAAGGCAGCGGGGCGCTGTGATGATGTTGATGCCAGGCATAGACAGCCTAACATGGCATGCACTCATTGTAAAGAGGCTTTCGCGGCATAAACGCGTATTAGCTGTAACCAGTACATCTATTTTACATATTATATAAAATTATCTAAATAAAGGAGGAAAGAGAATCTAACTTAGCTTTTAAAAAAATTGTCTTGACAGATGGGGGCATCATAATTTTGCAACTTTTCTTCAATATTTCTCATGGTAGATGTTATAATTATAATAGATAAATGGAAAATTAACTATGTGAGAAATTTGACTGATATTAATATGTAAGACTTAATTTAATGGATTGCGAGGAATATGTATGAATTTTAAAGATAAATTGTTAGAGCTTTTTAATGATGAGAATTACAAACCTTCAAAGATTGATAATATTTTGAAAATGCTTGATGTGGATTATAGTCAAAAGAGCATTGTTGAAGAATTGTTAAAGGATTTAGAGAAAGATGGGACAATATATAAAACAAAAAACGAAAAGTACGCTTTATCAGAAAGGCTTGATATAATAAAAGGAAAAATAGATGCCACATCTAGGGGTTTTGCTTTTTTGATACCTGAAAATGAAAACATTAAGGATATATTTATTTCTAAAGACAATTTAAACAGTGCAATGCAGAATGATATTGTATTGGTGCGGGTGACAAAAAAAGTTGAAGGAAAGAAGTGGGAAGGAGAAGTTGTAAAAATACTCAAGAGGGCCAATTCTACCATTGTCGGAACTTTTGAGAAAAGTCGTAACTTTGGTTTTGTAGTTCCCGATGACAGAAGCATCACACAAGATGTATTTATTTCAAAAGCTGACACCATGAATGCCGAAAATGGAATGAAAGTAGTAGTTAAAATAACTAAGTGGCCGGAAAAAAGGAGAAGTCCTGAAGGTAAAATAGTTGAGATTTTAGGCAGGAAAAATGATCCTGGGGTAGATGTACTGTCAGTGATTCGATCATACAACATACCAGAAGAATTTCCTAAGAAAGTCATAAGAGAAGCAGAAAATATAGAAGAGAAAATATCTACCGAAGAGATATCAGGAAGGACAGACTTGCGTAACTTAAATATTGTGACAATAGATGGTGAAGATGCCAAGGATCTTGATGATGCCGTAGCAGTAGAGAAGTTAGATAGTGGTGATTATATACTTTATGTCAGTATTGCGGACGTCAGTCACTACGTCAAAGAAGGTTCGGAGCTTGATAAGGAAGCTTTAAATAGAGGTTGCAGTGTGTACTTTATAGATAGAGTCATACCAATGCTGCCATACAGATTGTCAAATGGAATTTGCAGCCTCAATCCATCGGAGGACAGATTGACACTTACGGTGAAGATGAAGATAGACAAAAATGGTAATGTTGTAGATCACGATATATTTGAAAGCGTAATACGTAGCAAAGAAAGAATGACTTATACTAATGTGTACAAAATTTTAGAAGGAAATGATGAAGAATTAAAAGAGCGTTATAAGGATTTAATAGAAGATTTTAATAATATGAGAGATTTGGCAAAGATATTGTTGGAAAGAAGGAAAAGACGCGGTAGTGTAGACTTTGATTTTGAAGAAGCAAAAATAATTGTTGATGAAAATGGGAAGCCAATTGATATTGTAAAAGTCGAGAGAAATATAGCCCATAGGATTATTGAGGAATTTATGCTTGTTGCAAATGAGACAGTTGCCGAACACATGCATTGGATTAACGTGCCATTTGTGTATAGAGTTCATGAGCATCCGGATATGGAGAAGCTGATGGCATTTAATAAATTCATACACAATTTAGGTTATCACATAAAAGGCATTGGAGGGGATGAAATACATCCAAAAGCTTTGCAAGAACTTATAAAACAAGTGAGAGGCAAGAACGAACAAAGAGTCGTTGAGACGCTTCTACTAAGGTCTTTAAAGAGAGCTAGGTATAGTCCAGAGGATTTAGGTCATTATGCATTGGCGACGCAGTATTATACCCATTTTACGTCACCTATTAGAAGGTATCCTGATCTTATAATCCATAGGATTATTAAAGAGAACATCCATGGTAAATTGAATGAGAAGCGGCAGGAGCATTATAACAAAATATTGAATGACATTTCATTAAAAGCTTCAGAAAGGGAAAGGGCAGCTGATTCGGCGGAAAAAGAGATTGAAGATTTGAAAAAAGTAGAATATATGAGAGAAAGAATTGGAAATGTTTATAAGGCTATAATTGCTAACGTGACAAATTACGGCTTTTTTGTAGAGTTAGACAATACAGTAGAAGGACTGGTTGATATTGATACGCTTGATGATGACTACTACCACTATGATGATGAAACATACACATTAATAGGGGAAAGAACTAATAGAAGATTTT
>JASBVU010000058.1 GCA_029960905.1 Thermoanaerobacterium sp. | reverse complement strand
TATATGGTGATGTATTGGACTATTTAAACTAAATGCGCCAAATACTCCACATTCTTCCTTTAACTTTACAGTCTCAATCATAATTTTACCTCACTGTTTTTCGAGTCGATTAAGCACTTCCACATAAGCTCCTTCTACATTTCCAAGATCTCTTCTAAACCTGTCTTTATCCAGCTTCTCCTTCGTTATGCTATCCCAAAATCTGCATGTATCTGGTGAAATTTCATCAGCCAAAACTATGCCATCTTTAGATTTGCCAAATTCCAATTTAAAATCTACTAAAATGATGTTTTTTGATATGAAAAATTTAGAGAGTATATCGTTAATTTTAAAAGAATATTCTTTTATAGTATCCACTTCTTCCTTTGTGGCTAATTCCATCGCTTCGATGTGATACTCATTTATGAAAGGATCTCCAAGTTCATCATTCTTATAGCAGAATTCTAAAACCGTACTTTTAAGTTTCGTTCCTTCTTCTATCCCTAACCTTTTTGACATGCTTCCCGCCGCATAATTTCTTATTAAAACTTCAATAGGATAGATTTCTACACTCTTAACAAGCATTTCTCTTTCATTGAGTTTTTTTACAAAATGTGTTGGAATACCTTCTTTTTCAAGAAGCTCAAATAAAATCGCAGATATTTCGTTGTTTAACACGCCTTTATTTTGAATAGTGCCTTTTTTTATGCCGTTAAATGCTGTAGCATCATCTTTGTACTCAATAATATAATAATCTTCATCTGTAGTCTTAAAGACCTTTTTCGCTTTTCCTTCGTATAACATGCTTAACTTTTCCATTTATAAAATCTCCCCCTGTAATTTTTTATCTTTCTCAATAACTTCTTCTGCTAAATTCTTTTTGTACTCAACAACTTTTCCCATAAGCTCAGGATACTTTATCCCCAATATCTCGATTGCCAACAATGCTGCATTGTAAGACCCGTCTATGGCAACAGTAGCAACTGGTATCCCTTGCGGCATTTGAACAGTAGACAGCAACGAATCCAAACCATCTAATGTAGATGATTTTACAGGAACTCCAATGACAGGAAGTGGCGTCATAGATGCTATAACACCAGCTAAATGGGCTGCTTTTCCTGCTGCAGCTATTATGACTTCATATCCCCTTTGAGCTGCGTTTTTTGCAAAATCATGAGCCACATCAGGCGTCCTGTGAGCTGAGATGACTCTTACGTCATAGTCAATGCCAAACTGCTTAAAAACATCTAATGCTTTCTTCATCAAAGGAAAGTCTGAATCGCTTCCCATGACGACTGCAACTTTCGGCATAACAACAAACTCCTCCTCTATATTTGTTTTATTTGCAAAATGCAGAAAGGAAACTCTTCCTTTCTGCATTTCATCAGCATTTAGCCCATAAAGAATGCAAACCTTAGTAAAAACAACAATCCAATTATATACATAAGTGGATGAACTTCTTTAGCTTTACCAACAACTATCTTTGTGATTGGATAGAATATAAATCCTGCAGCTATGCCATTTGATATGCTATAAGTAAACGGCATAAAAGCAATTGTCATGAAGGCAGGAAATGCTTCGCTAAAATCCTCAAAATTCACCTTTGTCACAGAACCTATCATCAATGCTCCAACGATAATGAGGGCAGGTGCCGTAGCTTGAGATGGTACTATTCCTATTATAGGCGCAAAGAATAGCGACACCAAGAAAAGAATTGCAACGACAGTAGATGTCAAACCAGTCTTACCACCTTCGCTTATTCCTGACGCACTTTCAACGTACGTAGTTATGGTACTTGTGCCCAGAAAAGAACCTAACGTTGTACCTATCGCGTCTGCAAACAAAGCTCTTTCAAATTTTGTCTTGAAACCGCCATTGGATTTCTCAAAATCATCTTCTTTAAAAATACCTGTCTTTGTACCTGTACCAATCAATGTACCTATTGCGTCAAACATATCAGCCAAGCTAAATGCCAATATTACTGTTATAAGACCTGTAAGTATCGAAATGATATTTCCATCAGTGCCAGGCTTTAGTAGGCCAGCAAAATCCAGCTTCATAAATGTTGGCGCCAAGCTTGGAGGCATCTGCACAATCGTCTTGAGATTAGAAATGTTTGTTATTCCCATTGGTATACCTATAATCGTCGTAGCAATTATACCTATCAGTATAGCGCCTTTAACGCCTCTGCTCATAAGTACAGCAATTATTGCAATGCCGATTACAGTAAGTATTACGCCAGGGTCTTTGAAATTGCCTAATGTTATCAAAGTATCGCTGCTTTTTGTCACTATACCGCCATTTTCCATGCCTATGATTGCAATGAAAAGTCCGATTCCGGCTCCTATAGCACTTCTCAGTGACTGTGGTATTGCCTTTATTATAAGTATCCTCAATTTAGTAGCAGTTATGATGATGTTTATTATGCCACTTATAAGTGCAAGTGACAATGCAGCTTGCCAAGAATAGTGCAAAGTTAATACGACATAGAATGTGAAAAATGCATTCATGCCCATTCCTGCAGATAGAGCAAATGGAACATTGGCAAACAACCCCATGACTAAAGTAGCAGCTACTGACGATAATATCGTAGCGACAAAAACTGCACCTATTACAGGGTCATTTGCGATAGATAAACCTGAATTTACTGCTTGAGTACCTAAAAGCCCCTTAGCATTCATGCCAGCCTGCATAAGTATTGATGGATTGACAAAGATGATATAAGCCATCGTGATGAAAGTCGTAATACCCGCAATGACTTCCGTCTTTACTGTAGTGCCATTTTCTTTAAGCTTAAAGAAATTGTCTAGAAAGCCTCTCTTGTCGTTGTTTTTTACCATTATAATCCTCCTTATAATTGAAATAAAAACGCATTTTAAAATAAAACAAGCCCGGAATGATAGATTCCAACACATAGAGTGAAACCTATCCTCCCGGGCTTTTATCCCACAGGTGTGGCAATACAATGCCTGTACCGCTCGGTCCGAACGCCTTTAATACGCCTTAAAACATGAACAATAAGGCTGGAACCCTCAGGTACACTTTCACTCATAGTCAGACAATTTACGGTTGTCTGGTAGAAACTTCTGAGCCGTATTCTCAGAATTATATGAGTATTATTTACTTGTCCTGACACAATTATAATATCAAGTTTTTTAATCCAAGTCAATAATTTTACGAATATTTTTTTGATATATTTAAAAAATGTTCGTGTTACTCCCACTCTGTGATTATGCTTTTTCATAAATCTCATCTATTCCGCGGTGTCAATTATATTATTTTATAATCTTTGTCAAATCCATTCTTGAATTTATGATTCGGTGAATTTCAACTGTATCTTCTAACACGATATAAAATATTAAGTATTTATCAACTACCATCTTTCGGTATCGAAAGCCCATCACGTCTACTGGATATTCTTCATACATAAAAGGAAATTCTTTCAATGCATTAATTTTTTCTATAATTCTATCATATTGTTTTAAAGCTGTGTCTGGATAAAATTGGGATAAATAATCAATCATATCACCCAAATCAACCTTTGCACTAGGAAGCATTTTAATCTTATATTTTTTCAATGAGTTTCTCCCTCATTTCTTTTGAAACTTCATCAAAATCATACCTTACATCTGTTGATTTTGCTTCTAATGCAGCTTCTTTTAATTTTTCATAAACCAAAATACCCAGATTAAACTTTTCATAAGCTTCCATACTCATTACAACCATATCACCATAACCATTCTTGGTCAAAAATACAGGTTCTTGTGTTTCATGAACAATCCTTGATATATCTGCAAAATTATTTCTCAAATCCGATACTGGTCTAATATGTGGCATATTATTATCACCTCTTTATTAGTTTAACATAATTTTATCATAATTATGCTAAACTATCAACAAGGCTTAAATTTTACTCCCACTCGATTGTTGCAGGTGGCTTTGATGTGATGTCATACAGAACTCTATTTACGCCATACACTTCATTTATAATGCTTGTCGATATGTCTTCAAGAATATCGTACGGCATCTTCACCCAGTCTGCCGTCATTCCATCATTGCTTTCTACAATCCTTAATATGATAGGATATGCATACGTCCTGTCATCCCCCATGATGCCGACACTCTTTATGTCTGGCAACACAGCAAATGACTGCCATACATTATTGTACCAGCCGTATTTTTTCATCTCTCTTAGTACGATGCTGTCCGCTTCCCTCAATATGTTTAATTTTTCTTCTGTCACTTCCCCAAGTATCCTCACTGCTAAACCTGGCCCTGGGAAAGGCTGCCTATTTAAAATCTCATCAGGCATACCCAGTTCTCTTCCAACCTGTCTCACTTCATCTTTAAAAAGCATCCTTAATGGCTCAATGAGCTCAAATCCTACATTTTCAGGCAATCCGCCTACATTGTGGTGACTTTTTATAGTCGAAGCGACAGGACTTCCGCTCTCAATGACATCAGGATAAAGCGTGCCTTGCACTAAGTATTTGACATCGCCGATTTTTTTCGCTTCTTCCTTGAATACCTCTATAAACTCATTCCCTATTATCTTTCTCTTTTCTTCAGGATCCTTAACTCCTTTTAACCTCTCTAAAAATCTGTCCTTTGCATCTACTTTTATTATCTCCATATCAAAATTGTTTTTAAAAGTATCAACTACCTTTTCAGCTTCATTTTTCCTGAGAAGACCGTTATCTACAAAAATGCATATTAGCTGATCATGTATTGCTCTGTTTACCAAAACTGCAGCAACAGATGAATCAACGCCGCCGCTTAATGCACAGACAACCTTGTCATTTCCAACCTTTTGCCTTATTTCTTTTACGGTCTGCTCAATAAGTGAGTCCATGGTCCAATCTGCAGAGCAATCGCATATTTCAAACAAGAAATTCCTGATTATCTCAGTACCTCTTGGAGTGTGTACAACCTCTGGATGAAATTGTACGGCATACTGCTTTCCTTCTACGTTGGCGATTGCTGCAATAGGACAGTTTGCTGTCGATGCAACGACTTTAAAATTTTTATGAGGAAGTTCTATTTGATCCGTGTGGCTCATCCAACAGCTTGTCTCTTTTTCGATCCCTTTAAACAAAGGAATGTTGTTGTTTATCACAACGTCTGTTTTGCCATACTCCCTTACGGGTGCTTCCGCAACCTTACCACCTTGTATCATCGTCATAAGCTGTGCACCGTAGCATATGCCAAGAATAGGGTAGTTTAGCTTAAATATGCCTTCATCGCATATTGGTGCATTTTCTGTATACACGCTGGCAGGTCCTCCTGACAAGACCAAACCCTTAGGCTGTCTTTTTTCGATTTCTTCTGGCTTTATATTGTACGGAACAATTTCGCAAAACACATTTGCTTCCCTTATTCTCCTTGCAATAAGCTGCGTATATTGGCCGCCAAAATCAAGTATCAATATGACTTCTCTATTAATCCCCATCAAAATCCTCCTTTATTTAATACTATAATTTGGAGCTTCCTTTGTAATAATTATATCATGCGGATGGCTTTCAGTTAATCCCGCATTCGTTATTTTTATAAATTTTGTCTTAGTCCTGAGTTCCTCAATATTGTGAACGCCGCAGTAGCCCATTCCAGCCCTTAAGCCTCCTATCATCTGGTAGACAGTATCCTTTAAAGGTCCTTTGTAAGGCACTCTACCTTCTACACCTTCTGGAACAAGCTTTTTCATGCCTTCCTGAAAATAGCGATCAGAACTTCCGCTCTTCATTGCTGATATTGAACCCATTCCCCTGTATACTTTGTAACTTCTTCCTTGATATATTTCTACTTCTCCAGGGCTTTCTTCAGTGCCTGCAAAAAGGCTTCCAATCATTACCGTAGATGCACCAGCAGCAATCGCTTTGACTATATCTCCACTGTATTTTATTCCGCCATCTGCTATCACAGGTATACCATATTTATCGGCTTCTTCTGCACAATCATAAATTGCTGTAATCTGAGGCACTCCAATCCCCGCTACGACTCTCGTTGTGCAAATTGAGCCAGGTCCAATGCCTACCTTGACGCAATCAGCACCTCTTTCTATTAAATCCCTTGTAGCCTCTGCAGTTGCCACGTTTCCGGCAATAATCTGAAGATCAGGAAATCTATTCTTTATCTTTTCCACCGTATTTAAAACGCCAACAGAATGGCCGTGGGCTGTGTCAACTACGACAACATCTACATTTGCATCTACCAGTGCTTGAACTCTTTCCATGACATCTGCAGAAACACCTACAGCAGCACCAACAAGCAATCTTCCTCTTGAATCTTTTGCAGAATTAGGATATTCTACAGCCTTTTCAATATCTTTAATGGTAATCAATCCTTTTAAATTGTTGTCATCATCCACAAGCGGCAATTTCTCTATTTTATGCTTTTTAAGTATTTCCCGCGCCTCGTCTATAGTGGTTCCAACAGGTGCAGTGACTAAATTCTCTTTTGTCATGACTTCTTTAATCGGTCTATCCAAATTGCTTTCAAATCTTATATCTCTGTTGGTGATTATCCCCACAAGCTTGTTGTCAACTGTTATAGGTACTCCGGATATTCTATATCTCTCCATAAGTTCTACAGCATCTTGTATCTTGTGATCTGGTGTCAAATAGAAAGGATTCGTGATAACACCGTGTTCCGACCTTTTTACTCTATCTACCTCTAAAGCCTGTCTTTCTATAGGCATATTTTTATGTATTATGCCTATTCCCCCTTCCCTTGCTATGGCAATGGCAAGGGAAGATTCTGTTACAGTATCCATTCCCGCACTAATCAATGGTATATTTAACATTATATTATTTGTAAGGCGTGTTTTAGTGTCAACCTCCTTTGGCAGCACATCAGATTTTGCCGGTATAAGCAGCACATCATCAAACGTCAGTCCTTCTTTAACAAATTTATCAGCCATTTTTATCCCCTTCCTCTAAAATTATTATACCTGAGTTTATAATAAAAATGCCCGAACAGAGAATTTTGTTCAGGCAAAAAAGAGTACAACAATAACTCCCCATAGTAAAGAGTTACGGCTCTTTGTAGATACTCCAGTGCCTATTCACCAGATTATATGCGGATAAGATTTTATTATTAAATTACTAAACAATATAACAAATTTAAATGTCCATGTCAACAGTACAAAAAAATAACCGGGCATCCCCGGTTATTTTTCTTACATCATGTCCATGCCTGCTCCTGCTGCTGGAGCTGGTGGATTCTTTTCTGGTATGTCTGCCACAACCGCCTCTGTCGTCAATATCATAGACGCAACAGATGCAGCATTTTGGAGTGCTGACCTCGTAACCTTTGTTGGGTCAACTATACCTGCCTTTAACATGTCTACAAATTCTTCTTTGTATGCATCATAACCAAAAGCAGGGTCTTTCGATTCTTTTATCTTTTCAATGATTACTGAGCCATCAACACCGGCATTTCTTGCAATCTGCCTTACTGGTTCTTCTAACGCTCTCAGTACGATTTGAGCACCTGTTCTGAAGTCGCCTTCTAAAGAATCAACTACTTTTTGTACTTCTGGTATAACATCTAACAGTGCTGTACCACCGCCAGGAACTATACCTTCTTCAACAGCAGCTCTCGTAGCTGAAAGCGCGTCTTCTATCCTGTGTTTCTTTTCTTTAAGCTCTGTCTCTGTAGCAGCACCAGCTTGAATTACTGCGACACCGCCAGAGAGTTTTGCCAATCTTTCTTGCAGTTTTTCTCTATCGTAATCAGATGTTGTCTCTTCGATTTGAACTTTTATCTGATTAATTCTGTTCTTTATGTCTGCAGCATTTCCTGCACCATCAACTATTGTAGTGTTTTCTTTTGTAACTTTTACTTGTCTTGCACGGCCAAGCATGTCTATTTTAGCTTCTTTAAGATCTAATCCAACTTCCTCAGAAATTACTTGACCACCTGTCAAGATAGCTATGTCTTGCAACATTTCTTTACGTCTGTCACCAAATCCTGGAGCTTTTACAGCGACACATGTAAATGTGCCTCTTAATTTATTTACTACTAACGTTGCAAGTGCTTCACCTTCAACATCATCTGCAATAATCAAAAGCTTTCTTCCTTGTTGCACTACTTGTTCAAGCAATGGCAACAAGTCTTGAATATTTGACAACTTCTTATCTGTAATGAGTATTAGAGGATCGTCTAAAACTGCTTCCATCTTATCTGTATCAGTTACCATGTACTGTGAAATATAGCCTCTGTCAAACTGCATTCCTTCAACTATTTCAATAGTCGTGTTCATTGACTTTGATTCTTCTACTGTTATTACGCCATCTTTGCCGACCTTATCCATTGCTTCAGCTATTAAGTTACCGATCTCTTCATCAGCCGCTGAAATTGATGCAACATGTGCGATAGAATCTTTTCCTTCTACTGGCTTTGATATATTTTTTAATCCTTCAACAGCAGCATCGACAGCTTTTGCCATACCACGTCTTAGAAGCATTGGGTTTGCGCCAGCAGCTAAGTTCCTCAAACCTTCTAATACCATGGCTTGTGCTAAAACAGTAGCTGTTGTCGTACCATCGCCAGCTACATCATTTGTCTTTGTTGCAACTTCCTTTAGAAGCTGCGCGCCTTGATTTTCAAAAGGATCTTCTAATTCAATTTCTCTTGCAATTGTAACACCATCGTTTGTAATTGTTGGTGAACCGTATTTTTTATCTAAAACAACATTACGGCCTCTAGGTCCTAATGTAACTTTAACTGTGTTGGCAACAGCATTTACGCCTCTTTCCAAAGCCTTTCTTGCATCTTCACCGTACAAAATTTTCTTTGCCATTTCTTCTACCTCCTTATTCTACTATAGCTAATATATCGTTCTGCCTTAAGAGAAGATACTCTTCGCCATCGAGTTTTACTTCTGTACCAGCGTATTTCGAGAATATTACCTTGTCTCCAACTTTAACTTCCAACTCGACTCTTTTTCCATCTATGTATTCACCAGAGCCGACAGCAAGTACTTCACCTTGTTGAGGTTTTTCTTTTGCAGTGCCAGGCAATACAATGCCGCCTTTTGTTACCTCTTCGGCTTCAGTAACTTTTACTACAACTCTGTCACCAAGTGGTTTTAATCTCATAA
>JASBVU010000057.1 GCA_029960905.1 Thermoanaerobacterium sp. | reverse complement strand
TACACAAACAGCATAGAAAGGTACTCTATCATCTATTATTTTAACAGGCCTTCTTTTAAAATGAGTTGCGCAACTGCCTCCACATGCCTTGTTTGCGGAAACTTGTCGACGGGTTGGAGTTTGAGGGTTTTGTATCCGCCGTCTTCGAGGATGCGGAGGTCGCGGACGAGTGTGGCGGGGTTGCAGGAGAACGTAGACGACTTTTTTTGGTTTCATTTGAAGGATGGTGTCCAATAGAGCCGGGTCGCATCCTTTTCGAGGGGGATCGACGACGAGAACGTCGGCTTTGATTCCTCTTTTGTACCATTCCGGAATGACTTCTTCCGCTTTTCCGGCTGCAAATTCGGCATTGGTGATACCGTTGAATTAGCATTTTTCTTCGCATCCTCAATTGCTTCTGGGACGATCTCTCCCCCACAGACTTTTTTCTCTTTTTTCGCTAAAAACAACGAAAGGGTTCCGACGCCGCAATAAGCGTCGATGACTGTTTCATCGCCTTTTAATTTGGCATATTCCAAAGCCTTGTCATACAATACTTTCGTTTGTTCAGGGATCACTTGGTAAAAGGACTTGGCCGAAATGGCAAATTGAACGTCGCCGATCGAGTCATAAATGACATCCCGTCCCCATAAAACGATCGTTTCCTCGCCGAGAAGACATTCGTCCGCTTAGGGTTGATGTTTTGAATGATCGAACGGACCCCAGGCACACGTGCATTTATTTCTTGTACAATCTTCTTTTTATGTGGCAAGTCTTTTGTTTGGGATCGGTGCCTGTCACGCCCCGAATTCTGCAATGTAATCGTACATTTTTAATTCAAAATTTAAATTTTTTTAAAACATGGCTAAGTGTTTTCAATCTACGTTCCATGTTATAGGTATATCCGCTAAGAAACTGCGAAAAAACTAAGGAATTTTTTGTATTTTATTAAATTTCCCATAACATTTCATACAAGAAAAGGGTACTAGCGACAGGATGAACGAGCATGGATGCAGTTCAAGTACATACTCACGGAGAACAGTCTATTATCGGATAACAATATACGGTCTCATCATCTCATAATCCTCGTGCTCCAAGATGTGGCAGTGCCATACATACAATCCTGTATAAGAACCAAACTTCATGATAATTCGAGTGACCTGATTAGGATTAGCTCTTACTGTATCCTTCCATCCTCGTTCTTGTGGTTCGGGAGGCATTGCCGGACCCGTATAATGGATTATTCTCTCCTTTTTATACTTTTCTACATCGAAATCTCTCCGGTCTAATATTTGAAAATCAATTAAGTGAAGATGTATAGGGTGTGTATCCGTCGTTAAGTTAATGAGATACCATATTTCGGTTGATCCCAATTTTGGATTTTCTGTTATGGGAGCATCCCACTGTTTATTATCCAATAGCATGAATTCACGACCGTACTTATCCATATTATCATTTAATGTTAGGTATCGTATCTTTGAAGCGGACTGTTCTTTTATTTTTGGAAGAGGCATCATATAAGCCGGAATAACGCTCGTATCAACACTTGACAGTGGAAGAGTCACTCTAAACTGCATCACAGTACCTGTATTTTCATTTGGCGGATCTCCGGTTGGAAAAGGAGCGGGGGCATCATTTGTCATGGTAATATTCTTGCCCTCAAGATTGGTAAAATCAATGATCACATCTGCTCGTTCTGCAGGTGCCAACATGATTTCTCTGACTCCTATCGGGTGCTGCATGAATCCTCCATCCGTTCCGATTTGATAAAAAAGTTGTCCCGAATCAAGCTTTAGCCTATAGAAACGGGTGTTAGATGCATTTAACAGCCTGAATCGATATTTACGGGGTTCCACTTTTAGATACGGCCATGCTTTTCCGTTCACCAAGATGGTATCTCCAATAAATTCAGGAACGATCGACGTTTCTAATTCCGGGACTGGTTTTTCTGGCTGCTTCGGGTAATAAAGAGAACCATCTTTATTAAATGTCTTGTCTTGTATCATAAGAGGGACCTCATATTTCCCACTTGGTAAATTCAATAAACGTTCCCGATGATCTCTGATAAGATAGAATCCTGCCAATCCAGCATACACATTGAGCCTCGTGATACCAAGCGCATGGTCATGATACCAGAGGGTGCAAGCTCGATCGTCATTATCATATCGATATATTTGCTTTCTAAAATATGGACCGACTTGTTTGAATCCCTTTGTAAACCAAGCCTCTGGGTAGCCGTCGCTTTCCCATTCAACACTAGCGCCATGTACGTGCACCACCGTTCGTACTTCCGGTACATCCATATGAGCACCATGCACCGTATAGTCTACCGGCAAAAGATGCTTATCTGGAAGATTGTTGATCCATTTAATAAACGCTTTTTCTCCGCTCTCTACTTCAATTGTAGGTCCTGGATAACTGCCTTCATAGCCCCATACAGTTGTATCATTTAACTCACTATGGAGTGATTGCTTAAATTCCGTCATATTCACTTCATAATAAGTATGAAACTGATCTTTCCATCGAGGTTTTAAAATAGGGGGAATGGGGAGCTCATCTACAAATTTAGAGAGAATCATATTTCCACTCCTTTATAACCTGCTGATTATAATCCACCTTCTTTCTAAAGGTTATAAATATTTCAACCCCTGTATGACAAATTCAAATGGTTATTGCAGTTGACAAATAATGCGATTGCACGAAAAAATCAAAGAAAACAAAAGAGAAGTTCGTCGTTGTACACATAGTACGTACTATTCTGAATCATTGGAATAGGCGCTTGTACAACTAACGGGGGCACTGCTTCTATAAAGGATGCTGCCTTTTTTATTGCATTAACGGGGATTTAAACGATCATTTTCTTTTTGGATTATATCTAACGCACTATCAACAATTTGACCGATTTCTCTAAGTTTTGCGCGTTCAGCAAAATAGGATCGCCTTGGATTTGCTGGAACCCAAAAGATTCCTTCTGCCGTATACGCATCCCGATCTTCCGCAAAATCTGAGTCCAGTTCCATCCACTCTTGCTTTTCTCTTGAAAGGTACCGCGAAATCAAAAGATATCGATTTTATCAGAAAATACAAAGGTATTCTATTATCTTTTATTTTTAATAACTTTCCTGATCACCAGAAGCAAGGGAAGGAGTGAAAGGCAACTACCTTAGGGGTTAGTTGCCTTCTTTTAAAATGAGTTGCGCTACTGCTTCCACATGTATCGAGTGTTGACGGTAGTTATGTTATAAAAATATAAATGAGGTGCAGTGGTGTTTTTTTCATTTAAATAAAGAAAATAATGTCACTTAATTTAAATCTTTTTCTGTCTCTATTTTATAGTGGTTTGCTTGCTAAAAAACGGTTCCAACTAGATATATTATATTATTCTGTCATTCCATCTTTAATCCATTTATCAAATTCAGTTTTAACTACATTACCATAATAGTATGTCCCATAAGTAGAATCTGACTTCTTTGTCCACCAACCTTCGACATTATCATTCGGTTGTTTTTGCTTTTGTATCTCAATATAATTGATATAAAATGTTTCAGACATTACTATTGGATCAATACCGTTCTTATTTCCTAAATCAGATAACTTCGCTGCAATTGCAACAGATTCACCAATCCATACAAGATTATTAATTCCAGACGATTTTCTGCCAGCTTTAACTGCTAATGTTTTTTGTGCTGCCAAGCCAATCCCAGCTTTTATATTAGGAAGGTCTCTGTCAGATAGTAATTTGTTTAACATTTTCATATAAGTGTTTATGTAGAAGGCCCTGTTAGCTATATCATAAAGGTCATTTTTTTTAGGAGCTGAATATACAGCAAAAACACAGTCACCTCGTATACCAATTTCCTTCAAATCACCATCTGTATCTATTCTCAATATTTCTATAATCTCAGATGTAAATCCACGTATTACCTTTGCAATTTTTACTTCATCTTTTTCGGAAAATAGAGTGGTTGAATCTCTTAAATCAACAAATATCGCTCCTGCCCATGCCTTATATCCGTTTGTGTATGTAAAATCCTCATCTCTTGGAAACTTTTCAACCTCATTAACTTTATCTGTATTATCAAGAATTTCTTCTACCTTTTTTTTACGATCCTTATAGTCATAACCTTTCAACTCCATTAATTAAAACCTCCTGATTTTAATAAGATTATGCCTATTACATACAATATTAATATTCCTGCTATTCCTAGGAAGGAAAATTTAATACCCTTTTTGTATAACGAGTACTTAATTGTACAGATTTTAGCGTTAATGAAGATTTGGGACATAATATCATTTATATCATCTTCCTCTATTCTTTTAGCAACTTTTTCTTTGTATTCAGGGAAAGTACTTTTGGCTATAGCTTCAAAAAAGTATAATGAATCCTTATAAATTCCCTGATACATTTCGACTTCCTTACTCAATCTTGGAATCAATACCCTTATTAAACAAAATGCTCCATACACAAAAATGCACAAAGATAAAGTAAAAAATAACAAATATAAAAGATTGGAAAAGTTAAGGTTTTGGATTGCTTCTGAAAAGACTAGATTTAACATATTAATAGAACTATCAGATGCAAATATAGTAAGAAATATACCAATCACGCCAAGGACAATAGATGTTTTAGTATCACAACTTTTAATCCATTCTAAATGCCGATCCAATTGTTCTAGTAATTCCTCTTTTTTATAAAAAATATTCTCAGCCATATTAATTTCACCTACCCATTATTATCATTTTAGTAAAAGTTCTTAAGTGTAGCTTCAGATATTATAATTAAGTCATCGATTATTCAAATTTTTTTGTTTTCAGCACAATAGTAATTATCGTTTCACCAAAAACAAACAATTAAAAATAATTTTAATCACTTAACATTTTCAAAAATCAGCTATGAATAATAGTTTTTTATGTTATCTTGATAAAAACCAAGTTTATGTATTTCTTCATTATACTCTGGAATGGCTAGCACCAATAGTTCTTCAGGTCTTGAACACGCTACAAATGCAAATCTGTTTGCCTCTGTATCTCTTTGAAGCCAGTGTTCAAAATATCCTCCCTCAGAATTTTTAGTTGGCGCAGATACAAATAAAACTGCCTTGTAAGTTTCTCCTTTAACACTATGAATAGTGTCTACTTTGATTTTTGAATCAGCATTTGATTTTCCTAACAATAAGCTTTTTGAAATAGGAGTGTCAGTAAGTTTATTCGGAGATTTTAATCTTGTAGATACATTATTAAATGAACATGTGACTTCTTTAAATTCATTCCAAAAAAGTTCAAACTCCTTTTTTAACACATTTCTTATCCAATCCTTCCATATCTGTTTAGAATCATCATTTTTTGTAAATTCACTAGATTCAACAAGTCTATCGAGACAGGTTTTAAGGGCTAACCGCCATTCCATGGGTTGATAAGCAAATGGTGTTTTAATATTTTCTCTTTTAATTCCTTTACCATCATAAGCTAAATCAACTAATACATTTCCAAGGGTTTGTATAGCATATTGTTTATCTAAAACATCAGGTGATTGCCAATGTGTTATTGCAGTAGCTATCTTAAATGAAATACTGTTCTTGACCTTATCTAATTTACTATTTTGTTCATAACCCTTTATTTTATTTACCAATGAAGAACCCCTAGCAATGATTACTGCATCATCGATATTTATATTTCTTTTATTTAACAACTTGATAAAAGCATCTCGAACTTTATGCATATCATCCTTTTTATCATAAACCCAAAGTAAACAACTTTTATTGAGACTAGATCTAATACCAACAATTTGTTGTTTTCCAGATAACTTTGTAAAAACATTACAAATTTGTTGGACGCTTCTATAGTTAAGACTTAATTCTAATTGTTGTAACCTCCATAACTTGATTTTATTTCTTACTTTATCAGGAAATACGTTTCTAAATTCATAAATTGCTTGGTCTAAATCTCCTACTAAATGAATTGAAACACCCGCATGTTTTAATAATTCAAAAATCTCAAGTTGAATCTCTAATAAATCTTGACACTCATCAATAATAATAAAGGGGAATCTTTTTGCGATTAAATCTAGTATGTCTCCTCTTTTCTGTAATAACTTAAAAGCCCAATACTCTATATCTGAATAAGTAACGAAGCCATCTTTAGCAAATTTCAGCTTGTTTTCTTTTAATACTTTAACAACATATGGATTATTGTCACTTTTCACTTTTTTACTGATAAAGATTAATTGATCATTTTTATCAAATGTATAATCTAAAATAGAAATATCTTTATAGTTGTATTTTTTTATCCAAGGACCGTGGTTACCATCTTGTATTAATTTATGAGTGTAATCATCATTTTCCCCAGTATAGCCAGTAACCTCATTTGCAAAGGGATGAAAAATGTACGCATGTATCCAACTATCAATTGTTCCGACAAAATGAGGGTATCCAACTTGTTTTTCTTTAAGAATATTATTTGCTCTATTTTTAATTTCATTTGCAGCATTATTAGTAAAAGACAGAACTGCTATACCACTTGTTCTAGAAATCCAATTATTAATTTCATAGGCGAATTTTAGACTAACTGAATGAGTCTTTCCACTTCCCGGACATGCACTAAGAAAACAATCATAATTTAATGGTTGCAAAATAAAATCAGCTTGTTGTGATGAAATATTTAATATGTCTTTATGTTTCAAAACAGATTGTATTAGTACCATCTTATTCTTTTGATTTTTCAACAGTATTTGATTCCCCACCTTTATTCCCCCCATCACCTTCAAGCTTACATGCCCATAAAATTGCTTTTTCAATATATTCAGGAACAGAGAATTCAATTTCATTATTTGCGAGTTTATAAGCCAATTGTTGAGAGAAAACCCCTTTGCCACAAATATTGGAATCATCTATTTTATCTAATAAATATTTAGCCATTTTAGCTTTTTCACTAACGGGAGCATCTGGAAATAATCTTATGTATTCTTTTATTTGTTTTTTAGTAGGTCCATCAGTTTCTATGATTTCAAGAAGAGTATTGGCCATTATAGGAAAATTCCCCTCTGCTAGAGCTAAGTCATATTCAAAAGTTTTTAAATTGCTGTATAAACGACAATACTTGCTATTATTTATTTTTGTTTTTAACTTTAAAGCTGGATTCTTACAATCACATTCTTTACCATTATATGGAGTCGAATCTTTATCAGGATCACAGTCAGTTATTCCGGCGCATCTAATTGGGATACCCTCTCCCCTTTTTTCAGCATTTATAAATAACTGAAAGAATGATTCAAAATATATGCCTCCCATATTTATTATTGAAACGCTATATTCTTCCAACGAGTACTTTGATATTCTATCCTTTGAAGCTAAATGTTTGTGTAAAACCCTTTTTGCTAACTCTGGGATTACTAATGCCTCTGCAATTCCCTCAACTAGAATAATACCCCTTGCGAAAAGTAAAGTTGATTTAGTGATGTCCATCCATCTTTGTAAAAAAAATTTTTGTTTCGGTGTTAGTCCCACATTTGTTAAAGGTACTATTACAGGACTTCTATTTAATTCGGTTTTATTAACAACAAGTATATTATCAAGATCTATTGATGCTGCTATTGTGGGGGAATGTGTAGTAACTATGACTTGAACACCTTTAAGTTTTGCCTGTTTCTCAATATATTCAAGAAGTTTCGTCTGAAGTTGTGGATGAAGGTGAGCTTCAGGTTCCTCGATGAGTAAGATTTTGCAAGATATCTCTTGTTCATTTACATCCTCTAATTCAGCAAGAACCGTAGCCAAATATATTAAATTGTTATATCCTAAACTATTCTCAGATAGTTCTCTAAATTCATCTATTGACGTGCTATCATCCAGAAATGGATAAAATAATAGTTTTAGATTTTCAATTATTCTCTCAAATCGTGTATCTGAAAATGAAATACTTATATCTTGAGCAAGTTTTTGTCCCAATGTCTCTACTAAACGTGATTTAATGTTAGTTTTCGCTTTTACAATTAGTTCGTCTTTTAGCAATAGTTGATTATTTTGTTTAACTGTTTCCACTAAACGTTCTTTTGCACTGTTTTCTGGTTCTATTTTTGTAATTAAACGAGCTAATCTTGATCCCCTTACATCTCTAAGTCGGTGTTCAGCATCTCTTAAAGGTGGTAAGTATGTACATTGAATAGATTTATATGTATCCCACTCAAAACTACTACTCGAAGAACTTCCGCCCCATAACTCTTTTTTGTAATGTTTATTTTGATTAGTTTTATTTTGCACTTTTAGGTGTAAAGATGCTGTACTTAAATCTTCTGTTTTTAACCAAGGTAAGTATGCAACTTGTTCAACAGGTTTCAATTTAGAAAATTCTATATCTATACGGAAGCTCGTACTAGATTCATTTTTACTTTCACCAAATGAGTGCCAAAAATCTCTTTCTGAAACCATTGATTTGCCAAATTCGTCATCATTTAAAATTAACCGAATTGCATCAATGATTGCAGATTTCCCGCTACCATTCTCCCCTAAAATGACTGTAAGTCCTTTATTTAAAGGTATCACTGTTTTTTCATTGAAACATCGGAAACCCTCGATAACTAATTTAGATAAGTGCATAAAGTCTCCCCCAATTTAACCATAATTTAACTTTTAATAATATTCTATCATAGACTTTGGCCTTGTATCTCCTAACTTACATCATAGTCTCGCAAATATTTTTCCAGTCTGCTTTTTTCATTTGAATACAGAATCTCATAATAATCCCTGCATTTTTTCCTTTTTTGAATATTCTTGCGAAAAATGGAGAATCAAACTTTATATAAATATTTTGTTTATTTTCAATATTCAAAATTTATTTTATAAAATATTTATAAACTTATCACTCGTAACACTAATGCTTATTGAAAAATTTTTAAATGAAAGGAGAGTTAACTTTGATTTTTTTGTCAAATAAACCCGATGAAACTGGTTTTTACATCAATCAGACAACCAAGGTTAGAGTACATAAATTAACAAAAAAAGGAGTAGAAGTGACAACACGTTCAAAAGTCAATAAATTGGGATTTATTCCTTATTCTAATTTAACAAGTACTGCTAACTGGTCAAGTCCAAATTATTGTGTAAATTCCCCTTTGATAGACAACGTGGACATGATGACTT
>JASBVU010000056.1 GCA_029960905.1 Thermoanaerobacterium sp. | reverse complement strand
GCATTCTCATTATCTCCTGATATGCATCAAGTATCTTATTTTTAATCTGAATAGTAAGTTCCAATGCTATATCAGCTTTAGTAGCATCAATCATCACATTATGTATATCATTAATATCGCCTGTTACTAACATTTGATCGTCCTGCTGCGCTTTAAGTTGCAAATTGTTTACGTCTGAAATAGCTGTTTTTAAAATATCTCCAAAAGAAGAAGTATTACTTGTGGTGTTTGAAGTGCCAACACTACCAACAGCACTTATCTGAGAAATAGGATTTATCATAATCAATCACCTAAGCCTTTCCAATTTCTAATGCTTTTTCTATCATGGATTTGGTTGAATTAACTGCGGTTACATTTGCTTCATATGCCCTTGTAGCAGAAATCATATCAACCATCTCAGAAACAATGTTTACATTAGGATAATTCACGTATCCAGAACTATCTGCATCAGGATTACCTGGATCATACACTCGATTTAAAGGCGTTTTGTTGTCTTCCACGATAGACACAACTTCAACGCCGTTTCCGACCGTTGATGACCCTCTTGCAGCATTTAGCATATCGCTAAAGCTATTTTGATTGTCAATTTCTTTTAAAACGACAAGCTTTCTTCTGTAAGGACCGCCATTTGACGTTTTTGTAGTATCAACATTAGCAATATTTTGAGAAATAACATCCATTCTAAGCCTTTCAGCCGTAAGTCCTGTGGCACTTACATCAATAGAATTTAGAAATCCCACAATTAATTACCTCCATCTTTGATTGCTGTAAGTAAAGAATTCAATTCACCGCTGACTCTTTGAGCTATCGCACTATAATAAAGCTGATTTTTTGCCAGATTCGACATTTCTACATCAATGTCAACATTGTTCCCATCCAACCTCATAGATGTACTATTATCCTGAACAATTTGCGGTTCAATGTTGTCTATCGATGTCGAATTAATTGGTATATGGTTTTTGTCAGTAACAAAACCGGCTAATTTATTAGAGTTTATAGCATCATTTAAAATACTTTCAAAATCCACATCAGATCTTTTAAAACCTGGAGTATCGACATTAGCGATATTATTTGATATGACTTCGTTTCTAAGCTCTGAAGCATCTAAGGCTTTACTCATGAGATCTACTGTATTAAAATTAATTCCCAGCATTTTCACTCCTCCAATTCAATAATACTATTATTCGACACAAAATTGCTTTTTCCTTCAAAAAACATTTAAAAAATTGATTATTTTGGCATATATGAATTACAAGTAAGTAAAGAAATATATGTCAGTATTTATCAAATTTTGTCAAAATATATTATATCACTGGATGATTTTAAAGACCATAAGAAAAAAGTCCTAAATTTATTTAGGACTTTTTTCTGTATTATCTTTTTAACTTTTTAAGCTCATCTATGAGTTTATCATTTAGGATTTTTATGTGGGTTCCTTTCATTCCTAACGATCTGGACTCAATAACACCAGCACTTTCGAACTTTCTCAAAGCATTAACAATTACAGATCTTGTTATTCCAACTTTATCAGCAATTTTGCTAGCAACAAGCAAGCCTTCATTTCCATCTAATTCTTCAAATATATGAATTACAGCTTCTAACTCTGAATAAGATAATGTTGCCAAAGCCATCTGTACTACCGTGCGTTTCCTTTCATCTTCCTCCATTTCATAATTCTTAGATCTTAGTATTTCTAATCCTATGACTGTAGCACCATATTCAGCTAAAATGATATCATCATCAGTAAATTTATCTCCCAGTCTTAAAAGCATTAACGTGCCAAGCCTATTGCCTCCCCCAAAAATAGGAACTATAGTTTCAAAAATATCGTCTTTTTTTATAAACATGGCTTTGCTTTCCTTAGTTAAGTTTACAGATGTTTCTGCTATCTTTAAAAGCTCATCGTTAAAATCTTCCGAAAGCTGCATACCTTTGACTATTGATTCATCTATATCCCCAACAAACTTCTCTAAATTTTTTCCCAAAAGCTTGCCTCTTCTGCTTATTATAAAAACATCACAGTCAATAACATCCTTCAGTATCTCAGACAATTCATTAAAATCAACGGGCTGAACGCCTGTTTTCTGAAGTACCTTATTTACCTTTCTAATTTTCTCTAGTAATATTCCCATCATTATCCTCCTCTTAAAGTATGTATTTATTAACATCAAACTTGCTTAAGTTGTCTTTTAGCTGTCCATCGATGTAATTTTTATCGATAATTACTTTCTCACCAGTTATATCAGGAGCTTCGAATGATAGCTTCTCAAAAAGCTTCTCCATTACTGTGTGTAGCCGTCTTGCACCTATGTCTTCAGATTGTTGATTTATTATATAAGCAATTTCTGCAATCCTATCTATCCCATCATCTGTATATTCAACTTTTACTCCTTCAGTACTTAATAAAGCCGCATACTGTTTTGTCAGTGCATTTTTAGGTTCTTTTAAAATCCTTATAAAATCTTCTTTTGTCAGAGATTTAAGCTCAACTCTCACAGGAAATCTCCCTTGTAGCTCAGGAATTAAATCACTTACTTTAGATACATTAAAAGCACCTGCAGCTATAAAAAGAATATAATCCGTTTTAACAGGTCCATATTTGGTCATAACTGTGCTGCCTTCCACTATAGGCAATATATCCCTTTGAACTCCTTCTCTAGATACATCTGGTCCATTAGTGTATCCGCTTCCAGCAATTTTATCAATTTCATCTATAAAGATTATTCCATCTTGTTCGGTTCTCCTAATGGCCTCGTCGATAACTTCATCCATATCTATCAAATTTTGGGCTTCTTCAGATTCTAAAATTTTTTTTGCTTCACCTATAGGGACTTTTTTGTACTTCTTCTTTTTAGGTAAAATGTCGGCAAACATATCCTGTAAATTAATATTCATTTCTTCTGCACCTATGTTTGAATACATTTCGAGTATCGGTGAAGAAGAATCTGTTATCTCTATCTCAATTATTGTGTCATTCAATTCTCCATTTCTTATTTTTTCTCTTAATTGCTCTTTTTGTAATCTTATTTCTTGTTGCTCGTCATCGTGGGCTTCTTCATTGCCTTGTGCATTAAACAAAAATTCAAACGGATTTTTCTGCCTTTTGCTTTTTCTCCCATTTATCAAGTAATCTAATATTCTCTCTTCTGCAAGCTCTTTCGCTCTTAACATGACATTTTGCATCTTTTCCTGTTTGACCATGCGAATAGCCGATTCAAGCAAATCTCTTATCATCGACTCTACATCTCGCCCAACATAACCGACTTCTGTAAACTTAGTGGCCTCAACTTTAACAAAAGGTGCTTCAATAAGTTTTGCAATCCTTCTTGCTATTTCTGTTTTTCCTACGCCTGTAGGTCCAATCATCAAAATATTTTTAGGCGTTATTTCATCCTTTATTTCATCTGGCAGCAAATTTCTACGATATCTATTCCTAAGTGCCACAGCCACAGATCTCTTTGCCAAATCTTGACCAACTATATATTTGTCAAGTGCATCGACAATTTCTTTTGGAGTATAATTTTTCATACTAAGTCCCTCCTTACAAGCTTTCCACAGTTATATGATCATTTGTATATACGCAAATTTGAGATGCAATCTCTAGGGACTTTTTTGCAATTTCATCTACAGGTAAATCTGTATTGTACCTTAGCGCAAGTGCTGCCGACATTGCAAAATTTCCACCTGAGCCAATCGCAATTACATCGTTGTCTGGCTCAATCACTTCTCCGTTGCCAGATATGACCAACGTAACATTTTTATCTGCTGCAATTAAAAGTGCCTCTAACTTTTTTAGAATTTTATCTTTTCTCCATTCCTGTGCAAGCTCAACCGCAGCTCTTTTTAAATTTCCACCGTATTGCTCTAATTTTTCTTCAAACATCTCAGACAATGTGAATGCATCAGCTACAGAACCAGCGAAACCTATAATTACCTCATCATTGTACAACCTTCGAATCTTCTTAGCTCCGTGTTTTAAAATTGTATTTTCTCCAAATGTTACTTGACCATCACCAGCTATTGAAACTTTATTACCGCGTCTTACGGCAACTATAGTAGTACCTTTAAACAAACTTTCACCCCCCAAAAAACAATATAATATTAACACAAAATTTATAACATTTCAATAATATTTCAAAATTTTTGATATATTTAAATTACTTTACATAATCGCAACTACTGCATTTAATGATTTTAGTTCCTCTTGAATATTTCTCAACAAGTAGATTTCCACATTTAGGGCATGTTTCTGCTATTGGTCTATCCCAAAACATAGTTCCACAATTTGAAGAATTTTCACACGCATAATAAACTTTACCTTTTTTGCTTTTTTTGATGATTATTTTGCCTCCACATTTAGGGCATATAATACCTGTTTCTTCATACAATGGTTTTGTATTCTTACATTCTGGAAACCCTGGACATGCCAAAAATTTGCCATAACGACCGTATTTTATGACCATATTTCTACCGCAGAATTCGCATTTTATATCAGTTTCTTCATCTTTTATTTCAATATCCTTCATTTGTTCTTCTGCTACTTTTAGTGAATCATTAAAACCATTGTAAAATTCATCGATCACATCACACCATTTTTCAATTCCTTCTTCAATTCTATCAAGCTGCTCTTCCATTTGCGCAGTAAATTTTACGTCTACTATATCTGGAAAGAACTCTTTCATTACATCCGTTACAATAAACCCCAATTCCGTAGGCTTTAGATTTTTCTTTTCTTTTATAACATATCCTCGTTCTAACAAAGTAGATATTATAGGCGCATAAGTGCTTGGCCTTCCTATACCTTTTTCCTCAAGTTCTTTTATAAGTGTAGCTTCGGTATATCTTGCAGGTGGCTGTGTAAAATGTTGTTCAGGTTTTAATTCTTTTAATTTTAACTTGTCTCCATTATTAAGTATTGGAAGCATTCTATCCTCATGCTCATTTTCTACATCATCCGTGTAAACCACCATAAAACCGGCAAATTTTACCTTAGAACCACTTGCCTTAAATACATAACTTTTATTAACAATATCAACGTTCATCGTATCATATAAAGCTGGCGACATTTGACTTGCCAAAAACCTGCTCCAAATCAATTTGTACAGCTTATATTGGTCAGGTTTTAATGAATCCTTAATTTTATCAGGATCCAGGTTTATATATGTCGGTCTTATAGCCTCATGTGCATCTTGTACGTTACCTCCTTTTTTCGAATATGTAGCGTTTGGATTTGCATATTCTTTTCCGTATTTCTGAAGTATATATTCGTATGCAGCTTTTTTAGCTTCTTCTGACACCCTTGTTGAATCTGTTCTCATATATGTTATTAATCCAAGGCTGCCTTCTCCCTTTATTTCTACACCTTCATAAAGTTGTTGTGCAATCATCATCGTCTTTTTTGCACTGAAACCCAATGTTTTTGAAGCTTCTTGTTGCATTGTACTTGTTATGAAAGGAGGTGAAGGATTTCTCTTTTTCGTACCTGTTTTAACATTATCTACTATGTAATCATCTGTTAGATCTTCTATTATTTTATTTACATCACTCTCATTTTTTAATTCTACTTTTCCTTCTTTTGTGCCATAAAATTTTGCTTCAAAATGCTGTGCCTTTTTTTCCTTATATAAATACGCCGATATACTCCAATACTCTTCTGGTTTAAAATCTTCAATTTCTTTTTCTCTATCACAAATCAACCTTGTAGCTACTGATTGAACTCTCCCTGCGCTTAAACCCCTTTTTATTTTTTTCCAAAGCAGTGGGCTTATATTATAACCTACAAGTCTATCTAAAATTCGCCTAGCCTGCTGTGCATCAACCAAGTTCATGTTTATTTTCCTTGGGTTTTTAATAGCATTCTGTATAGCGTTTTTTGTTATCTCATGAAATTCTATCCTACATTTTTCGTTAACATCTATATTCAATAAACTTGCTAAATGCCATGATATTGCTTCACCCTCTCTATCAGGGTCTGTAGCAAGGTAAATTTTTGATGCATTTTTTGCCTCTTTTTTTAGCTTCTCAATTATTGGTCCTTTCCCGCGAATCGTTATGTATTTTGGTTCAAAATTTTTTTCAATATCTATCCCAAGCTGGCTTTTTGGCAAATCCCTTATATGTCCCATAGATGCTTCAACTTTATAATTTTTGCCTAAATATTTATGTATTGTTTTAGCCTTAGAAGGCGATTCTACTATTACCAAAGATTTTTCCATTTTGATACCTCCAAAACAATTATTAATTATATCAAATTGTCGTGTTAATTAAAACTTTTTTCGTATTTATTTCCAGGTAATCTGATTATAAGACCCTTAAGCGTCAATGACGATAAAAGATAATTGATTTTAGATATCGGAAATTTAGTTATCTCTACAATCTCTTCTATGTCTCTTGGACATTCTGATATTATAGCGTACAATTTTTGCTCTTCACTGCTTAGTGTATTTACGAATTGCTCATTTATTCTTGTTTTTATATCTTCTCTAAAATTATACTCATCAAGTATATCGCTTACACTTGCAACTAATTTTGCGCCTTGTTTTATTAGTTCGTTTGTTCCTTTGCTATAAGCGCTTGTGATAAACCCAGGAACAGCAAAAACATCTCTACCTTGTTCCAATGCAAATTTGGCAGTAATCAAAGAACCGCTTTTAACACCCGCTTCGACAACTAATACGCCTAATGATAAGCCACTTATTATCCTGTTTCTTGCTGGGAAATTGCCAGCGACAGGAAGATAATCCAGCGGATATTCTGATACAACAGCTCCATTGGAAATTATTTCTTCCATTAATCTTTTGTTCTCTTCCGGATATACTATATTTACCCCACACCCAAGTACAGCAATTGTCCTTCCTCCAGCTTTTATGGCTCCTTTATGCGCTTGGCTGTCAATTCCTCTAGCCATTCCGCTTATTATAGTAAATCCATGCTTCGACAATTCATATGAAAATTTTTCGGACATCGATTTACCATATGCTGTGGCATTTCTTGAACCAACTATCGCAATTGATATATCGTCAGATTCGGTGATATTACCTTTTACATATAAAACTGAAGGTGCATCGTATATTTCTCGAAGCAATTTAGGGTATTCATCATCATCTATCAATAATACTGTTACTTTTTCTTTTTTCAATCTTTCTGCATATTTATACGGATCAACCTTTTTGGCTTCTATCATGCTATTTAAAATTCTCCCATTATTGACTACTTGTTTTATATCCTCCAAACTTGATTTATATACATTTTCTGCATCTCCAAAATAATCTACAAGTCTTTTAAAAGTCTTTGCACCCACACCATTTATTGAACTAAGCCAAACAGAAAATATTTTATTCCTATCCATTATTGCACCTCAAATATATATTTTAAACATTATCATTATAATAATAAAAAACAAAAAATAAAAGCAGGTATTTTATATATTTTTGTCGAATAGATATAAGTTGGGTGATAAAATGGTAAAACAATTTTTAACAATAAAGAGTTTAAAAGAACACATATACAATTATGGATTAAAAATAGAAGGATATAAAATAAGCGACAATGCCTTAAAATGGCTTGAGAAAGAAAAAATTAGATTAAATAATTTAATGCATTACGAAAATGAACTTTACAATTTAGATTATAAATTAATTGGAGGAATTGACGAAGTAGGGAGAGGACCTTTAGCAGGACCTATCGTTGCTGGATGCGTAGTACTTCCAAAACAATCATTTATTCCAGATATTGACGATTCAAAAAGATTGAGCGAGTCAAAAAGAGAACTATTGTCCGAGATAATTAAAAAAAAGGCTATTGCATATGGTATTGGCATAATAGACAATGAATGTATTGATAGGATAAACATACTAAACTCAACTTACGAAGCCATGAAAATGGCAATTTCTGATGCTAATATTAAAGCCGATTTTTTGTTGATAGACGCAATATCAATACCAGACATTGATATTGCACAAATGCCTATAATAAAAGGTGATGCAAAAAGCATTTCTATTGCCGCTGCATCTATAATAGCTAAAGTTGAGAGGGATAACATAATGAGAAAATACGATGAAATATATCCCCAATATGGATTTTACAAAAACAAAGGATATGGCACAAAAGAACACATAGAAGCTATAAAAAAATACGGGCCATGCCCAATACATAGAAAAACCTTTTTGAAAAATATTTTAGGAGATTAATTGCATGAATGCTAAAATATTAGGTAATTTAGGAGAAACAATTGCGGAGAAGTATTTAAAAAAATCCGGTTATATTATTGTTTGCAAAAATTTCAGGTGCCCAATCGGAGAGATAGATATAATCGCATTAAACAAAAATAGCCTAGTTTTCGTTGAAGTCAAAACAAGGACTTCAACGAAATTCGGCTATCCAAAAGAAGCAGTAACATACTATAAAAAAAATAAAATCATTAAAGTAGCGGAAGCTTTTTTGGCATTTAATAAAAAATATGCAAATTGCGTCTTTAGATTTGATGTAATTGAAATATTAGTCGATCCAAAAACATTTAAGCTTAATAATATAAATCACATAAAAGACGCATTTACGCTTTAGGCAACAACCCCATCTTGTCCTTAACTTTATTTATAGTTGCCTTTGCAATTTCACTAGCTTCTTCAGCACCGTCTTTTAATACTTCATTTATAAAATTTAAATCTAAGTTTCTGTAATTTGATTGTATTTCCTGAAGTCTTTCTACTATGACATCAACTAGTTCTTTTTTAAAAGTTCCATATCCTTGCCCTTTAAATCTCGCTTCCACATCTTCTATGCTTATGTCGGTAAATGCACTGTATAGCGTAAGCAAGTTGCTTAAACCTGGTTTATTCTCAGGATCATATCTTATCACGTTTTCTGAATCTGTAACTGCCTTCATGATTTTTTTCTTAACCAAAGAAGGCTCGTCTAATAAATTTATTTTGCTGTATTGATTTTCACTGCTTTTGCTCATTTTTTTATCAGGTTCAGTCAAGCTCATTATTCTCGAACCTGTCTTCAAAATCATCGGCTCTGGTATTACAAAAGTATCGCCAAATCTATTGTTAAATCTTATAGCTATATCTCTAGTTAGCTCCAAATGTTGTTTTTGGTCATTGCCGACAGGAACAAAATTTGTATCATATAATAATATATCAGCAGCCATCAAATCTGGATATG
>JASBVU010000055.1 GCA_029960905.1 Thermoanaerobacterium sp. | reverse complement strand
CCATAGCTTTTAGTTGGCTGAAATAAGGACCATCACCAGCTATAAAGACAAATGCGTTAACTTTTCCTCTAAGTATTTCCAATGCTTTAATAAGATCTTGAACACCCTTTGAAGGTATCAGCCTTGCAACACAGCCAATTAGAAGAGTATCTGAAGCTATACCGTATTTTTCTCTCAAATTCAAAGATGTGTTCACAAATTGCGGCACATCAATGCAATTGTATACCACATGCACTTTATCAGATGGTATGTCTTCTTCATCTAAAACCGCTTCTTTCAATGCTTCAGATACCGCTACCACTGCATCTGTCTTTTTATTTAAGTACTTATTAATCGTCAGATAAAAATACTTTTTTATCTTATTCATATTTTTGTAATTAGGAAAATTGTGGACTGTCACGACGATTTTTAAATTGTATCCCAGTGAAGCCAGTCTTCCAACTAAAGACGCTTTTGCTCCATGAAAGTGAATGATATGCGGTTTAAAATCATCTATAATGGCTCTAATTTTTTTAATAGCAGCTAAATCTTTTTTGAAATTTATTCCATCGCAAATATCAAGATGATAAACAGATACGCCATCTTTCATCAAATCGTCCCTTGTTTTTTTATCGAAAGAACAGCCAACAGCTAATTGATATTTATCTTTATCAAGTCCATTAAGAAGCGACAACAAATGCTTTTTCATGCCACCTTCCGCTTCCCTTACAACATGCATAACCTTTGTTTTTTCCATTTCATTTCACTCCCGTGCAATCTTATTTTCATCCATGATGATGTCTATAAGCATTGGTGCGACATAAACCATCATTGTAGCCGCCGCAACAACACCTGAATCGTTAAAAGCTAAAGCAAAAACGCTCCCTATTATCGTCGAAAAAAAGCTTATGTATACAAATTTGTGCTCATTAAAAATCCTTTTTAAAGTGCCAACTGGTTTATAGAAAAGCACAAAAAGCACAAATACAAGTGTAACTAAAACCCTACTCCACACGGAATACTTAAAAAGCTTTAAATTCATGCTAATCTTTCTCACAAATATCTGAATAAGTGGATAAATCCCATTATTTTTCACTAAATTGAACGTCTGTCCTATGTGTGTCTGCTCTGATATAGGTCTTAAAGAATCAGCATAAAACAGCAAGAATAATAATGCAACGATGATTGCACTTACAAATAAAATATTTTTAAGGTTAAGTTTTTTCCCAAATAAGTACATAGAAGCAACCGAAAATGCTGCAAATGCAGCTATGCCACCACCTACGTTTGTTCCTAAAGATGGCGATGCTATAAAGTATAGAACGACAATATAAATCAATATATTCGCAAAGATTAGATACCTTTTGTCGGCATTGCTGAAGACCTCAAATGACAAAAGCGCAAAGCACAATGTGGCTCCTATGAAAATCCCCATGTACTCATTCCCAATCCCATAGAATCTGGCACCTGCGATTACGTCGTAACTTAAAAATGAATTTTTCAAAAGATTATATCCCGTAAGCATGTCCATCATCAATATGACAGCAGTCAAGGCTGCAATTAAAAAGTATCTAAAACTGCTTTTTCTAACTAATTTATATGTAATTAAAGTGAAAAATGCTGAAATAGCAACAATGCCTAAAATGCTGTTCATGGTGTTTGCGTAATTAAATAAAGGTAAAATCAAAAAGCTAATAGGCATAATCGGTATTAAAAGCAAAAAAGGTTTCATCAAAGTGGAGTATTTTTTAAAAAACAGCAGTATTGCAACAGACAAAATCAGTATGAATATCTGCAATATCACATAAGTTTTTAAAAAATATGGCCTAAATGTATAGTTAAACGTAAGTTGCTTTTCTAAATCTACAAGTTTCACTAAATCTCCATTGACATCTGAAGAATACAAGCTATGCCCAGTAACAAAAGCAGGCACATCTAGACCAAAATACGTTAATATGGTTGGAAGCAAATCTGTGTTTGTAACAATACCCGTTCTCTTTGTGGTATCAGATGTTATAAGTTTACCATGTGCAATGTTGTTTCCATACATTACAATAGGTGCTAAAAAATCATTACGTCCCATCTCTTCAGACGGCGGCAAAGGAGTAACAATCATAAAGAGAGTATTTTCACCGCCATCACGCAAAACTTTTCCGATGAATTCATCAGCATACTTAAGTGCTTTTTCTTTGTTTTGTTTATTTATTTTATCTAATCCACTAATTCGATAATCATTTGCTCTCGCGGTATCACCTAAATCAAATATAGTCAAATCAACATCATCTTTAATGCTTAAATACTCTTCATACATAATGTCATAATCTGTAGATATGCCATAAGGCATTAATGGATCTTTTTTATTTATCCTATCGCTGACATCACCATATGGCACGATACCGCTGTAATTCATACCTATTAAAGGACCATATCTTTTATGATCAACATCTGTATCTTCGTTGCCGAAAACAGCTACACTATGTCCACCATCGGCAAGTTTATCGCCTAATAATCCAGGCTCTATAATATGGTTTCTTTTAGAGTTGTTTCTGATTATCTGTGCTATATCTAAATTTAAAATTTGGCCTTCTGAAGGAATTTTTCCCGTATTCCTTTGAAAAACTGTAGATGCCAATTCATTATTATAAGATTCCCATGTATTGAAATTCAAAGAAGCACCATTAGACCCAACAGCACGAGTGCCTGCCCCAAGTGTCATAAAAACACTTTCCAAGGATCTTCCACCATCAGCATTGACAGTCATAAGGCCATAAGTACCGTTTTCTATCATTTTATTGATATTTTTTAAATCACTTTTTAAAAAATCAGCAATGGTAACCCTATTTAATATAAATACTACAACCTTTTTCCCATCCTGTCCAGTTTTTGCATAAGAGAAAGAAAATACACTTAAGAAAAAAACCAAAGCTAAAAAAAATAAAATAGACTTATTTTTCATCACTACCTCCTGAATAACAGTTTTATACATAAATCATAATTATATACAGTATAATAAGCCTCTTTTTATCTAAACATAAAAATAGATTGGGGGCATCAAAATTGAAAAAATCATTTAAATTCATTTGTATATATTGTACCATATCTTTGGTACTATTATCCACAATTTTACCGTTAATATTCAACACTAATGCGGCATTTTCAGCACAACACAGCCCATTAAAAGATAAAACCATACTCATCGATCCTGGACATGGAGGAATTGATGGTGGTACAAGCTCTGGAAATATACTTGAAAAAAACATTAACTTAGAAGCATCGTTAATCTTGAAAACAGAGTTACTAAGACGTGGATCCAAAGTAATCATGACAAGAGATAAAGATGTTTCTTTAGAAAATCTATGCAAAGACAATGACTATAGACATAGGCGCGATTTAAAAGCGAGAGTAAATATAATAAACAATAACAATATCGATGCATATATAAGCATACACGTCAACGCTGTCAACAATGCTCCGTATGTAAAAGGTCCAATGGTTTTTTACTCAAATACTAATATAAACAGTAAAACATTGGCGTCATATGTGCAAGATTCCTTAAATGCCATTGCTGGAACAAACAGAAATCCAAATGTTGCAGACTACTTTTTGCTGACAAATGCAAAAAAGACAGGAATTTTAGTCGAACTCGGTTTTATCACAAACAATGACGACAAAAATCTGCTTGTCAACAAGGACTATTTAAAAAAGCTATCAGAAGGCATTGCGGTTGGTTTAGAAAAATACTTTGAAAGCAAATAATGAGGCAAAACCTCATTATTTGGCAAGCCCATCATCTTTCAATGCTAAATATATTGCTTTCGCCAAGTATGGAGTGGAATTTAAGGCTTCTTCCAGAGTATTGTAATTACTGCCTAGTTCAATCAGAATTCCTTTCTCTGAAAAGTGTTGGTTGTATTCAGCGTATTGATGAATCTCTATACCCAATGATATGCCTGGGTATAATTCATTCAACTTATCGCTAATCTGTTTTGCAAATTCATAATTCTTTTTCCAGTCTTCATTCATATCGGCAGTTCTTCTAGAACCAATTATGAACATGATCCTTGCTACTGTCTGCCCATTTATTTCCATTGTATATTTTTTTCTGTAATCTTGATTTGGTAGGCTGCTTAAAACAGGAATGCTGTCCACTCCCGGCTGCATTACACTTCCGTATCCATCGCGGTGTAAATCAATCGTCACCTTGATAGATGGATACTCATCCAAATATTTTTTCACTGATAAGGAAGAATTGTAATATGACTGATCATAGTTGTAATCGTGTATTGAACGATCATGCAAAACGCTAATTCCGTAATCTTTAGTCAAATATTCCGTCAAACTATCTCCTACCCTTACCACGTTGTAATTGAGATCATTTGTTCTATCATACCCGTATGCTGCAACATATTTGTTTTTTAAAGTCGCAACGTACGATTCCATCGTATGTGTATGGTAAAGCAATATGAGCGGCTTCCCAGGATCAACGCTATTGACATTTGTTTCGGTTGTAGCTGTTCCATTTTCTTTTGGTGTTGTATTTACGACTTCGCTATTCTTGTTTTGATTGACGTTAGACTCACGATTTCCCACAACTTGCATTTTAGATGTATTCTCTTTTTCTCCTTTGTCTGTTTGAGAAATGATGGGAATTTGGTATTTTAATATTTTAAGAGGATCACTTTGATTTAGATTAAACATTGAAGCTATAGTTAAATCTCTATCATAAAATCCTTGAGTTTTATAGCCTACATCAACAGCCGGCATCGTATAATTTAAAGCGCTTATAAACATGCCATTTATGCTATTGTACTCTTCAGCAAAAGCCTCTGTTTCAAAATTTATATTGGCAGCTTTTATGTCATCTGTCATAAGCCACCTATAAAATAAAATATTAAAGAGCAATAAAATCATGAAAGATACCTTTTTAAGGCGATAATACCTTAACGAACTTCTGTACAATGAAAGCACCTCTCTTTAGTTTTATACTATAAATTATTCACAAGAGAAGTGCTTTATTACTAATTTAATGTACAAGTTGGTTCATCTCATCTACTGTCAAATTAGGCTGAAGAGCTAAATTAATTCCTCTTGACAAAATAGACGAGATGTTTTTAATGAGCAGATCAATTTCTTTCGGCGTGACTATGAGGTTTTCTTCTGGACTTAATACCTCTTTTATTAGAGCGTACTTATCTTCATCATTCATGTTTTTCAATACATTGTATAGAGGGCTGCCACTTTCCACATTATTTTTTAATGCAGTTTCAAGATGTTCTATAGTATCATTGGCAATTGTAGCTGCATCTACTACAGTTGGAACACCTATTGCAATTACAGGAACACCTAAACTTTCCACGTTGATGGCAGATCTTTTATTTCCTATTCCAGAGCCAGGACTAATACCTGTATTTGAAATTTGTATTGTTGTGGCAAGCCTTTCAACTCGCCTCGATGCGAGAGCATCTATTGTAATGACTAAATCAGGTTTTATTTTATCAACAACGCTTTTAACTATTTCTGCCGTCTCAATACCTGTTATACCTAATACACCTGGAGCCATAGCGCTTACAGAACATATATTTTCGCCAAATTGCAGAGGTGCTAATTCTTTCAAGTGGCGAGTCACAACAATATTCTCAATGGCTTTCGGTCCAAGTGCATCTGGAGTTACATTCCAATTTCCCAGCCCTATTACAAGGACTTTCATATTGACATTCACATTAGAAATTTTCTTTATCACATCAGCAAGTTTTTGTGCCACTTTGCCTTCAAGTTCAATGTCCCTGTACTTTAAGTCAGGTGCCTCTATAGTTATATAATCTCCTATCGGTTTGCCCATCGTTTTAGCACCGTCATCGTCCAAAATGCTTACTTTTACTATTTTTATTCCGTCATCTTGGCTTTCATCGACTAAAACACCTGGAATTTCTCCTGCCTGTCCACCTTTATACAGTTCACGGGCTTCAACAGCAAGATCTGTCCTTATATTGAACATAACCTCACCTCAATTCTGTAGGTATAAAAGCATCAACAAGCCCGATCACAAATGCAGCTATTATTGAACCTAATATTGTAGCATGTATCGTTGGAACTATAAACTGAGATACATATATTACTATTGCCGCAACTACGAAACCAACAACACCTCTACTCCTTGGCGATACATTTTGACCAAGCATTGCTTCAACTATATAGCCTAGCAAAGCAATCACAATTGCTGATATCAAAGCACCCCAAAATCCAGCTACACTAAAGCCTGGAACAAGGTAACCTACAATCATTAAAACAATTGCCGATACAACAAACCTTATAATCGCTTTTAACATAAAATCACCTCCTAAAAATATAATTGACATTTTAAAAAATATTATTCGCCTAAAGCTTGTACTAAACTGCTTTCTTGAATTGTATTGCAAAAAATGCTTTTTCGTGGTAAAATTACTTTTGATTGATTTGAGGAGGTGAATGGTTTGGCAAACATAAAGTCAGCTAAGAAAAGAATACTTGTAACAAAAAGAAGAACATTGGAGAATAAAATAGTAAAATCAAGAGTTAGAACAGCTATTTCTAAATTCGAAAAGAGTTTAGCAGAAGGTAACATAGATAATACAAAAGCAGCTTTAATTAATGCAATAAGAGAACTTGATAAAGCATATTCAAAAGGCACATTACACAAAAACACGGTTGCAAGAAAAAAATCAAGATTATATGCAAAATTTAATGCATTAAATGCTTAAAAAGCGTACGTCGTACGCTTTTTTAATTACAAAGTTTTCTTATTAATGATTCCAAAGCTAGACTGCCATCATAGCTTGATTTTAACTCCTTGTCACATTTTACGCACAGTTTATATGCATTTAAAAGATCTCTTTCTTTAAAACACCTTGATTGCTGTATAATATCGTTAATTGAAAAATAAGGTATTCCTAAGCTTTGCTGCAGTTCCTTTTTATCAATTTTTTTCATCAACAAATATTTAGCTTTTATGAGAATTCGAAACTGTCGTGCAATCATGGCTAATATCCCAATAGGATTTTCTTCATTTAAAATCATCTTGTTTAATATGTATATAGCTGTTTTTTCCTGTCTTAAACCTATTGCATTTACTAATTTGAATACATTCTCATCAGTTGAAGAAGATATCACGTCTTTCACATCATCTATCAGTATTTCTTTACCATCACTGTATGACACAATTTTTTTGACTTCATTCAACAGTGTATATAAGTCAACACCAACGCTTTTTACAATATATTCTGCCACAGGTTTTTTTATGACCTTTCCATAACTTCTAACAAAAAAACCCACATAATTAACTGCTTCATCAAATTTCAAATGCTCAAAATTTACTATAGCACCATATTTACCTATAGCTTTAAACATCCTTTTTCTCGTGTCGATTTTGTCCTTAAATACAAATGCAATACAATTATTTGTATTTCCACTTTCAATACGCTTAATCATGGCATCAACTGTGTTGTCATTTATCTTTTTTAAAACATCATCATCTTTTATTAAAACAAACCTGTGCTCTGACATAAACGGGAGAGTTTCTAAACTATCTATTATATTTTTATCATTAGCATCTTCAATAATGGAATAATTCATGATTTCAGTACCCTCAGCTATTAGCTTGTTTTTTAATTTTTTAATAGCTTCATCAATCAAAAATCTTTCTTCACCGTAAAAAACATAAGCAGGCAAAAAACCTTTATTTATAATCTCCAGAAATTCTTTGTAATTCACTGCCATCAGTCCTCGATCATTTTTTTGATATGTATAAATGTGCCATTCGTTTCAACGATAATGGCGCCATCTTTGTCTGTCCTAAAAAGCTGTGATTTGCTTTCTAAATATTTTACTACTTCTCCATCTGGTTGTCCATAATTATTTTTGCCTACCATTATCACACTGATTTTAGGATTTACTTTGTCGACAAAATCTTTTTGCGACGACGTATTAGAACCATGATGTGGAACTTTCAATATATCTGATGATATATTATCATCTAACAGTTCATTTTCTGCTTCTTTTTCTATATCGCCAGTAAATAATATACTGACATTTTTATATATCATTTTAAAAACCAGCGCATTATTGTTTATAGGATTTTCAGCAATCACATCAGAGCCAGGGCTTAAAACCTCATATTTTATTCCAGATATTTCTACTGCATCGCCTTTTGACAATTGAAAAACTGGTATCTGTTTTTTGCGAGCAATGTCCATTAATTTTTTAAAGTTTTCGCTATCCTCTACCTGCTTACCAATAAATATCCTTTTTACATCTACATCATTTAAAATTGACAATATTCCGCCTATATGATCATAATCAGCATGAGATATGAATACCGCATCTAACGATGTAGCATTTTTATATAGCAAAAATGGCATCAATATATCTTGCCCCACGTCAAAAGAAGAACTGCTGTATTCAGGTCTTCCTCCGCCATCTATCAGTATGTTTTTGCCATCCGGCGCCCTTAAAAAAGTGCTATCACCTTGTCCTACATCAAGAAAAGTTATTTCAAGGTTTTTAGGCACTAATGCATTTATAGCAAATACTGTCATCAAAAAAACCAGCATTGCCGATATGGCCTTAATCTTAAATTTTCTACTGAGATTGCTTGGCAATAACATCAGTGCAACATAATAAAATAACATCATGTAAACTGGTGGCTGAGATACGCTCATAGATGCATGTGGTATTTTTGAAAAAATCTTTGTAAGATACAAAACAATCTCAACTACCGGTATATTTATAAGATTTAAAGGAATAGAAAGCGGCATATATATAAGACCTAAAATTGCAGACAAAAATCCCAATACGACAGCAACACTCACAATTGGTACAATCAATATATTAGGCAATAGGGAAATAACCGAAACACTGTGAAAAAAGTATATGATAATAGGAATCGTACTAACTTGTGCAGCAACAGTAACAGAAAATGCGTCTCTCAATTTTTCATTTTTTACCTTTAATATGTCTTTTATAGGTTTATACAAAAGCAAGATAGATAATGTCGCTATAAATGATAGCTGAAATCCGATGTCAAACAACATCAAAGGATTGAAAAAAAGTATCATCACCGCCGCAAAAGATATAGCATTAATTGGATCGTTGTCCCTTCCGATGGACGTAGCAATTAAAGCCATACAAGCCATTATGTCGGCTCTAACTGCCGATG
>JASBVU010000054.1 GCA_029960905.1 Thermoanaerobacterium sp. | reverse complement strand
TGCTCTTATTCCTTTGGAATTATGGCTGGCAACTTTGAAAGGAACATTTTATAGCATTGCGTTAGGGTTTGTAGGACTTATTATCGGTGTGATTGGAGCTTCGAAATCATATTGGATCTATATTCCATGGAGCTGGCCAATAAGGCTTATGTGTCCAATAATAGGTGTTCATCCTAACGGTACATTATTACAGATTAATGACTCTTTAAGAGATCCATCGGTAATCCCGATAGGCGTTATTGTATCAGTTTTAGCGTTTTTGATATTCTCAATTCTTACTATGATTTGGTTTCAAAGGAGAGATTTAAATTGATGAAGATATTGTATTCTGAAATAATAAAGACGAAACGTACACCTCTAAGATATATTACATTTTTGCTTCCGGCATTGTTTTCATCTGCATTTCTATGGTACTCATCAGTGAGATCTTTATCTGATTTTTATATACATCAAGCCTTTTTTGAAATCTGGACAGCATTGTTTGTTCCGATTATGGCTGGCTTATTATTTGGTTTGGCTGCAAATCAGGAGGAGAATGCTGGAGGTTTCATAAACTTGTTTGGCAATAATTTTGAAAGGAGCAATTTATACATTGGCAAATTCATAATTATAGCATTATCAATGCAGATAAGTATGATAATTTCAATATTTATTTTTGGAATTGGGTTTGACTTAATATTACGTGAGAATTTTCCATGGGTCATCTATATAGTGTCTTTTATTTTAGAATCAATCGGCGCATCATCATTATTGTCTATGTATATGTGGATTAGTTTTGCATGGGGATTAGGAGCATCAATTGGATTTGGAGGCCTTGGCATGTTAGTTGCTGCACTTATGTCTACGAACTTAGGCGATAGTATATGGACTTATATCCCATGGGCATGGCCTGTAAGGCTATCAGAACTTCCTGGTGCATATCTTCTTTTTACATCAAGCATGACATATCCGCCTAAAATAATATCGTCGGGAGAATTGATTAATCAAATCGCAAGTGGAGTTATATTTGCTTTATTGTTTTTTATATTTATGATTGTTGGTGGTATAATATGGTTTAAGAGATGGGAAGGCAGGAAAATGTATGAGTAAAATATTAATTATTGATGATGAGAAAGAGATAGCTGATTTGTTAAAAGATTCGCTTGAAAGAAAGGGCAATAATGTTTTGACTGCTTATAACGGCAAGGAAGGAATTGAAAAAGCTAAAGAGATGCCGGATCTTATAGTGCTTGATATAATGATGCCTGATATTGATGGGTATGAAGTTTGCCGCAAGATAAGGGATACTGTAATTTGTCCCATCGTATTTTTAAGTGCAAAACAAAGCGAAATGGACAGGATAAAGGGATTTGCCTTAGGTGGTGATGATTACGTTGTAAAGCCATTTAGCTTAAAGGAATTGTTAGCAAGGATAGATGCACATTTGCGAAGGGAAAAGCGAGCAATTTTATTAAATGAAGAAGGAAAAAGGGCTTTATTAAATTTTAAAAACATTACAATAGATTTAAAGTCGCGAGAAGTGATGGTGAAAGGGAATCCTATTGGGCTTACAAAAAAAGAATTTGATGTTTTAGAGCTTTTGTCGCTTCATCCCGGTCAAGTATTTTCAAAAGAACAGATCTATGAAAAAGTATGGGGTTTTGATGCAGAAGGCGACACTACTACAGTTACAGAGCATATTAAAAATATAAGAGCAAAAATTGAGAACTTTGATTCTGACACAGAATACATTAAGACAGTGTGGGGAATAGGTTATAAATGGGAGAAGGTTTTATGATATTTAAAAATAAACCGCTAAAGACACAGTTTATTATATCTTTTGTTTCTATATTGATATTAAGCATACTGGCAACGATAGTGACATATTATATAGGATATCTGTTGTTTTTAAATATTCAGTATAAAAAGGTTTATCCGGCGAATCACTATGAGAAGATGATTCCTTCAATCGAAAGCAAGATTCGAGGGTATGGGGCGGATATATTAAATATTAATAATAAAAGTAAGATTGACAAAATCATACCAAAAGAAGGTATTAAGTATCAAGTGATGAATCAAAATGGCGATAAAATATATGGTACTGATAATCAGAAGCTGATTAGGAATACAGATGAGCTGTATAAAATTATAAATACGACATCTGGTATAAAAGGTAGTTATTATAAAATCATACCGATAATAAATAAGCAGGGTACGATAGAAGGTGCTGTTTCACTGTCTTATACATTAACGCCTTATTTTATCAATAAGTTAGACAAATTTTTATATGAGCCATTATTTATAATAATAGTATTTTCGCCGTTTATTTACATCGCTTTATTTACAATACTTTTTTCTCTAGAATTTACTAAAAACATAAGAAAGCCTTTAAATTTGATTATTGAGGCGTCTAGAAAAATAAAAGAAAGAGATCTCAATTTTGACATTGATTATAAAGCAGATAATGAACTTGGTAATCTCTGCGTAGCATTTAATGATATGAAAGATGAATTAAAAAATTCTCTTACAACTCAGTGGAAAATTGAACAGGAAAGGCATGAAATGGTAGAATCCCTCGCACATGACTTGAAGACACCTATTTCAATAATCAGAGGATATGCTGAATCATTGCTTGATGATTGTATAGACGACAAGTTAAAATTTAAAAAGTATTTAAATGTGATTGTTGAGAATGCTGATAAATGTATAAAGATTGTGAAACTGATGTTGTACATGTCTGAATTAGATGATTCACCAGTCAATCTGAATCTTAGTCAAATAAATATAAAAGATTTTTTAACACGTAAAATAGATGAATATAAACAAATTTCAAAAGACAAAAGTTTAAATTTCGATTTGGATATTTTAGACCAAAGGCATGATAAAGCAATGGTATATATTGATGTTCAAAAGTTTGAGAGGGTAATGGATAATATCGTCATTAACAGTATAAGATATACGCCTAAATTAGGAATGATAAAGATAAGATGTAATATCGATGAAGATAAAATTTATATAACAGTTTGTGATTCAGGAAGTGGATTCAATCAGAAAGACTTAACACATGTCTTTGAAAGGTTTTACAGGGGAGATGTATCTAGGCCATCAGAAGATGGACATGTTGGTCTGGGACTTTACATTGCAAAGAAGTTGGTAGAGGTTCATGGCGGGAAAATAGAAGCTTATAATAGAGAGGGCGGGGGTGCTTGTATTAAATTTGATTTAAAGTATGAGAAGAGTGCATAAAATCCTAACGAAATCTTGACACAGGGTATATAATAAAAATGATGTTGTAAATTTTACATAAGAAGGTGACAAGATTGAATAGAGGTTATATCTACCTTATCGTAACGGTGTTGTTCTTTAGCACTTACGAGGTGGTAGGAAGAACACTGACGGGCATTGTAAATCCAGTTCAGATAAATTTCATCAGGTTTTTTATCGGCGGACTCATATTACTTCCTGTTGCTATAAAAAATATTAAAAGCAAAAATTTACATATCGCATTTAAAGATTTTTGGTTATTAGTGTTGATAGGGCTTACTAATGTGGTATTTAGCATGTCATTTTTGCAGATAGGGATAAACATGACATCCGCCAGCCTTTCTGCTGTAATATTTAGCTCGAATCCTCTTTTTGTAATGATCGCGGCTTCAATTTTATTAAATGAGAAATTAGATTCTGCCAAGATTTATGGTTTGATACTTGGTGTAATAGGTTTAATTGTAGTATTTTATAAACAATTGGTCTCTGGTGGAAACCATATTACTGGAATTGTATTTCTCGTTTTATCGTCAATCATGTATGGTGTATACACAGTGTTGGGAAAGAAATTCACTGTTAAGTACGACAGCGTTGTAATGAATTCATTCTCTTTTATAATAGGAAGTTTGCTTCTTATCCCTTTGCTTTTGTACAATAAATATCCTATTTTTAGTTTGCCGCTAAAGGCTATTCCGCAGATGCTGTATTTAACTGTATTTGTTACAGGCATTGCATATTACACTTATTTCTTAGGTTTATCGAGTGTAAATACTGGTGTAGGATCTATGGTTTTCTTTGCAAAGCCGATATTAGCCAGCATAATTGCAGCAATATTTTTATCAGAAAAGATCACAATCCAGCTTGTAATCGGAACAATCGTAATACTTATAGGAATATTGATTGTACAGAAAGACAATATAGCTTTATTTAGCAGTAAAAATGCAGATGAAGAGATATATTAAGGGCCTCAATGTGGTTTAGAGGCCCTTAGGTTTCATACATCCAAATTTTCTACTTTTTTCTTGAAGACGAATTTAAGTATGATGTAATATATTATACCGATTCCGATCCATGATGCTCCAAGAATTTTTGCGTGGTTATTTAAGTTTATCCATACGTAGAAGATCACTAAAAAGCCTAAGACTGGTGATATAATGTGTTTCCATATATTTAATGATTTATTTTTAATAAAATGAACTATTACTGTTATATGAAGGACTAGGAATGATGTCAAAGCTCCAAAGTTTATTACTGATGTAAGATCAGCTATTCTATTGCTGTAAATTATAACGAGAATAGCTGAAAGAACAGCTATAGATATAGTTGCAATGTATGGGGTCTTGTATTTTGGATGAACTTTTGACAAGAATGAAGGTAAGTTTTTATCCCTTGCCATACTAAAAAGCACTCTTGATACTGCTGCTTGAGCTGCCAATGAATTTGCAATGCCCCATGCAAAAGCAGTAGCTAGTGAAGTGGTTAGCATTAACCATGTACCACCTGCTCTTTTTGCTACATCGTAAAAAGCAGTGTTAAGGTCACTGAAAGATTTATAATCAGGCCATATCATAGAAGCGACCCAAGTCTGAAGTATGAAAAGTATTCCGGCAAATAAAAGTGCTAATACAGTTGCTCTTCCGACTGTTTTTTTACCTCCTACTGTTTCTTCAGCTAGTGTGCTTATTCCATCGAAGCCTAAAAAACTTAGAACTGCTATAGAAACTGCGCTCATGACTAAACCTAGACTGAAGTTCTGCGGGTCGTAGAAAGCTCTAAATGAAAACTGTGCTCCTCCTACGCCTTGGGATATAGCTACAATACCTACTACTACAAATAACGCCAAAACGATTAATTCTAATATCAGGACTATTCTGTTGAATTTTGCTGTAAATTCGATACCCAATATATTAATGATTGTATTAATGATTATGAAAGCCAATGCCCATACCACAATTGGAATGGCTGGAAATATGCTGCTTAATGCTGCGGCACTTACTACGTACAACAATGCAGGCACAAGAAGATAATCAAGAAGTATTGCCCATCCTGTGAAGAAACCAATGACCTTGTTTAAACCATTTGTTGCATAAGAATAAACAGAACCTGCTATTGGAAATGCTTCAGACATTGAAGCATAGCTGAATGCAGTAAATATCATTCCGATAATGCCTATTAGATATGCCAGAGCGACCATTCCCTTTGATATGTCAGCAACGAAGCCATAGATACCAAAAGGAGCGATTGGAACCATGAATATGAGGCCATAAATGATGAGATCCCATACAGATAAAGCTCTTTTTAATTCTTGCTTATAACCAAATTTTTCAAGAGTGCTGTCGTTTTTGTTATCCATAGAATATACCTCCCAATTAAAATATTATTCCATAAGCCTCCAAGATCCAGTTTGGCATTGAGAAGCGTGCTGTCTTAAGTGGATCAACAATTTGCGATATTTGGACATTGCCAGATATACTGAAAAGAGTCGAAATTTCTTCTATTGATAGGTCAGTGTACTTTTGGAAGAGTTCTGCCATATCCTTTACTGCTGTTTCTATGGCTTGTTCTATTGATTCATTCGATGCGATCGTGGCTGTTACTTCATTTGTCTTTACAAGTGGATTATTGAGCTTTAAGTTTTTTAAAACTCTAAGCCCAACTGTAACGGTGCCGCTTACTTCTACACCTGATACGCCTATTTCTCCATCGCCCATTACAGCATGTAAGTCACCCAATGCAAAAAGTGCGCCGTCGACAAATACAGGTAAATAAAGCTTAGAGCCTTCTCCGATAAGCGTTGTATCCATGTTACCTCCATGTGGACCAGGTGTACCGCAGTTTATTTCGCCTTCCTTTGGTGCAACTCCAATTACACCTATCATTGGTTTTACAGGAAATGAGAGCTTTTCATTGAAAATGACTTTGCCATCATTTATTTCAATTACCTTTGAATATAAATCATTCATCATATGACCTAAAACTCCCAAATCTTTTCCTGTTGCAACAACGCCTTTATCATCAATGTCGATTTTTTTTATTGTCACTTCAAGTGTGTCGCTTTCTTTTGCACCATTTACAAAGATTGGACCTGTTGCAGGGTTTACTTTGTCCCAATCCATGGTTTCTAACTTGTCATCATTTGTTTTGATTTGGCATGAAAAACAGTCTAAAGTCTTTATCTTCACCTCCTCTCCATCGTTTACGTAAATTATAGGTTCATTCAGTTTTGAAAAGCTAAAGATGCACTTTTCATTTGTCAATTCATGCATATTCCAGCATCTCCTTTTTATGTAAATTATACTTAAGTTTATTATATTCTTAACTAGTATGTTATTCAATAAAAAAATATTTTAATGATTAAAATATTTTTATAATTCCTAAAATGAATGTGCCAAGCTATTTAAAAATATAATTAATATGCTATAATGTTTTTAACGATTATAATGGAATATATAGGAGTGGAGGGGAATGTATGGTAAACAAAAAGGATAAATATATTTTTTCGCTGAAAGCGATTTTGTGGACTTATATTATCATGTGCATAATCATAGCCGGATTAAATTATGGGTATGCAAGTAAAGCCCCTAAAAATGTAGCTGATGCCATTGGGAACAGTTTTAGGATTGATAAGTAAAATTGCCGGACAAAAAATCATTGTTGGGGGGATTTTTTTGAGGCTTATAAAGAGGTTTGCTTCGTACTACAAGCCACATATATGGCTTTTTATTCTTGATATGATATGTGCATTTTTTATATCTGCGTCAGATCTGGTATTTCCGAAAGAAAATATTGCATATGGGAACTAAAATGCCAGTGATGAAGACATAATCAATGCGGCGAAAGCAGCAAATGCCCATGACTTCATAATGGAGCTTAAAGATGGCTATGATACGTACATTGGCGAAAGAGGCGTAAAATTATCTGGTGGGCCGGATAATCGTACTTACTGAAAATGGAATAGAAGAAGAAGGTACACATGAAGAGCTTATGAATAAGAAAGGCGTTTATTATAATTTGTACAACTATCAACAGGAAAATTTGACGATAGAGTGAAATATCCTGTACAAGTCAGATAATTTGTGTTAAAATTAAATAAAAGTTAATATTTTGTCTGGGGAGCTGGGGTGATAGCCCGGCTGAGAGTTAGCAGCTATTTCTGCTATGACCCATAACCTGATCTGGATAATGCCGGCGTAGGGAGTACAGTGAATTTTAAGTGTGCTTATCCAGCACACTTTTTTCATTTTGTATTTCCTCATGGCTAATAAAAAAGGAGGAATTGATTTGAGAAAGTTACTTACAATTGCAGGCTCTGACAGCATTGGAGGAGCTGGCATAGAGGCAGATTTAAAGACGTTTTGCGCACTTGGCGTATACGGTATGTGCGTCATTACGGCAGTGACGGCACAGAATACTGTAGGGGTTTTTGATGTAAGGGAGATGGATGCAGATATTATCAAAAAGCAGATTGATTGCGTATTTGAAGATACAGATGTAGATGCTGTGAAAATAGGCATGGTATCCAGCCAAGAAATCATTGACGCTATTGCATCATCACTTAGAAGATGGAATCCAAAAAACGTCGTATTAGACCCTGTAATGATATCAAAAAGTGGATACTACCTTCTAAAAGAAGACGCCATAGACGCATTAAAGACAAAACTTTTGCCGATGGCAGATATCATTACTCCAAATATACCGGAGGCGTGTGAGCTTACGGGGATGAATATTGAGGGGATTGACGATATGAAGGAGGCTGCCCAAAGAATCATCGATATGGGTGTAAAAGCCGTCGTCGTAAAAGGTGGTCATTCTGTAGAAAATGCTACTGATGTGTTTTTCGATGGAAATGAATTTTTATTTTTGCCACAGGAGAGGATTGACACCAAAAATACACATGGGACAGGATGTACATACTCTTCCGCAATAGCTTCGTATCTTGGAAGAGGATTAAGCTTGAAAGATGCGGTCAAGAGCGCAAAAGGCTATATAACAGAGGCTATTAAAAATTCTCTTGAGATAGGCAAAGGAGTAGGACCTGTAGGACATTTAGTAGATCTTTATAAGAAAGCAGGTATAGAATATGAAGATTAAAAATTCGACGTTATTTTTGATATGGGCAGGTGCTGCAATATCTATTGCAGAGGTTTTTACTGGTTCATACTTCGCACCATTAGGCTTAACTAAAGGGATTTTAAGCATATTGTTAGGTCACATCATTGGCACTTTGTTTTTTGCTTTAGGAGGGCTCATGTCCTTTAGAGTTAAGAAGCCTGCAATAGAGTCCACGAAAGGTGTCTTGGGCGAGAAAGGCATGGTATTTATAGGGCTTTTAAATGTGCTTCAATTAGTTGGCTGGACGGCTGTAATGATAATACAATCTGCAAAGGCCTTCAATGGTGCTATTGGCATGTCTACTTCTTTAGGGATTTTTATTGTAGGCATATCTGTTTTGTTATGGACATTATTTTTTGACAGTGAAGCTTACTGGATAAACAATATTGCTGTTGTACTTCTGTTTATCCTGACTATTTTCGTAGTTGTGTTTTTAAAAGGAAGGAAAATAGCGACAGTAACGGGAGACATGAGCTTTAGCGGTGCAGTGGAGCTTGCTGTTGCTATGCCTGTATCATGGCTTCCATTGGTAGGAGATTATACCATGAACAGCAAAGATGGGAAGTCTAGCTTTATATATACATTTGCAGGTTACTTTATTGCAAGCTGTTTCATGTATTTTATAGGTCTCTATGTGGCTTTAAAAACAGGTGGAAAGGATATAATCTCATATTTTGCATCAATAAAAACTGGTGTTGTGCCGCTTCTCATAATACTTTTGTCGACGGTTACTACGACTTTTATGGATGTGTATTCTGCTGCTGTTTCAACACTTTCTATTGTCAAAGCTAAATTGAATAGGAAAAATCTCCTTATAATATATTCGATTGT
>JASBVU010000053.1 GCA_029960905.1 Thermoanaerobacterium sp. | reverse complement strand
GAAAAAGCGTTGTACCTTTTTGATGCATTGTGCAATAAATTAAATGAAGCAGGACTTCCTGTTAAAACAGGAAAATTTGGTGCTATGATGCGTGTTTCTTTGATAAATGATGGGCCTGTAACAATACTTTTAGATTCAAAAAAGATTTTTTAAGGTGAGAGCGCAATGATGATAAATGATTTAAGCATTAAAAGATTCGTAGTAGGGCGTCTACAGGCTAATTGCTATATAGTTTCTGCAAAGGATAGTCATGAGTGTGTAATGATAGATCCTGGCGATTTAGCATCTGAAGTTGAAGATTATTTGATAGATAATGATTTTAGATTGAAGTATATATTGATAACTCATGGACATTTTGACCATATTGGTGGTGTTGATTACTTTAGAAATAGATTTGGTGCAAAAGTTTGTGTTTCTGCCGATGATGCAGCAATGCTAACAAACCCAGCAATGAATTTGTCGGAGTTCAGCTTTGAAAAGATAACATCAAAAGATGCTGATATTTTGTTAAGGGATGACGATACTTTATCATTTGGAGAAGGTATTGTTATATCGACTATTTATACTCCTGGGCATACACCTGGTGGAGTATGCTATAAAATCGATGATGTTTGTTTTACAGGAGATACGCTTTTTAAGGAATCTATAGGTCGTACTGACTTTCCAGGTGGCGATTTCAATGAAATCTTGAATTCAATTAAAAGTAGATTATTTACACTACCAGATAGGACTTTAGTTTTTCCAGGACATGGTGACATGACCACAATTAAAGATGAAAAACTTAGAAATCCCTTTGTACGATTTTCATGAAATTTTATATATTTCATCAGAAGCCGGTGAACCTATCTCTATTTTTTTATTGCCATTTATAAGATATTTTCCATATTGTGTAATCTTACCGATTATTGCCGCATCAATATTTTGCTTTTTCAATTCATCTACTATTTTTTTGCCGTCTGATGACGTAATAACCATTGAACCACTTGAGATAAGTTTAAATGGATCTAAGTTAAAATAATTGCAGATAATCTTAGTTTCATCCCTTATAGGAATTAAATCACTAAAAATTTCAATTCCTACACTTGATGCTTCTGCGATTTCAAAGGCTGCACCTAGTATTCCGCCTTCGGTAATATCATGCATACAATTTGCACCACACTCAGCCGCGATTAACCCTTCTTTTACTACACTTAAATCTTTAATAAAATTTTTTGCGCTGTCTAGAATTCGTACAGGAATATGATTTGAAAGCCTTTCATAATGATCATTAGCGATTATGAAGGTTCCTTCAATACCTATTGATTTGGTAACTATTACGTCATCATTTAATTTAGCACCGCTTGTTTTAATGAATTTGTCTTTGCTGCAGATGCCAATAGCAGTAGTTGATATTACTGGTTTGTTTACAGAAGATGTAACTTCGCTATGACCACCAAGGACTTCAATGTTAAGTTCTTTAGCGCCTTTGTCAATTTCCTTCATGATTTTGTTCAATAATTTTTCATCAGAATTTACAGGCAGCAAAATAGTTTCAAGAACACCTATAGGTTTTGCGCCACATGATGCAATGTCATTGCAAGAGATAATAACAGATAAGTACCCGCTTAAGTTATTTGAGGCAGTTATGGGATCTGTAGACAATACTGCTACATAATCGCCAAATTCAATAATGCTGCAATCTTCTCCTATACCTGAATGTACAACTACTTCGTTCCGTTTTACGCCTAGATTTGTATAAACAAACTTTGATAGCATTTCTGCTGAAATTTTTCCTTCTTTCATAATAGCACACCCTTTTAGAGTTTTAATATATATCTATATTAGCATAAATAATTTTTATGTTCCACATCAATGTAATATAGTAAAGTATAGATATATGCAGTATAATTTGATTAGGAGGTTTTATACATGGAAAATAACAACAATTTTAAAAAAGTAGCTACATTGGAAAATGAGATAGAAGCAGGCCTTTTAGATAGTATACTTATCGATCGAAATATTCCTCATGCTATATGTTCATACAATGATTTAGTCTATGACGGAATATATCAGATGGTTAAAGGATGGGGTTATGTCGCCTCTACAGATTTTTATAGTCGAGAAATCGTAGATATATTAAATGATATACGCCAGACTTCAAATAAAGACTGATTTACTTTTTCAATTAACTTTAGTTTATGTAGGAATATTAATTTTTAAAAAATCCTATAGACAAATATGATGTATTGTGATATTATATTTTAAAGAAAAGATTCTGTATCCTTTAACTGGTCCTGTGAGGCTGGCAAGGAGTTAAAATGAGGCGTTGACTTCTTGCTCGTTCAAGAAGTTTTTTTATGGAGGTATAAGATTTGAATTATAAAGCTGAAATAATGGATGAAAAGGCAATTGATAGAGCTTTAATTCGAATTTCTCATGAAATTGTAGAAAAGAATAAAGGTATTGAAGATATTGTTTTAGTTGGCATTATGCGCAGAGGTGTGCCTCTTGCAAATAGACTTGCAAGGTATATTGAGCGCATCGAAGGTATAAGACCTCCTATAGGATCACTGGATATTACTTTATATAGAGATGATTTGACTACTAAATTGGAGCAACCTATTGTTAAAAAGCGTGACATAGGGGTAGATGTCGTGGGTAAAATCGTTGTTTTGGTAGATGATGTTATATACACAGGAAGAACTGTAAGAGCTGCTATGGATGCTGTTATTGATTTAGGAAGGCCAAAATCAATACAATTAGCTGAACTTATTGATAGAGGACACAGAGAACTTCCAATAAGACCTGATTATGTTGGCAAAAATGTACCTACGTCAAAAAGCGAAATTGTAAGTGTTATGCTTGAGGAAATTGATAATGCTAATAAAGTTGTAATAATAGAATAACAACCTTTAAATTAGTCCAGCGAGACTGATAAGGGAGAATTGCGGTTCTCCCACTTTAGAAAGGAAGGGAGATTTTTTATGGCTATTTTAGAATTCACAAAATTCAAAAAATATTTAAAAGTATTATATTTTAAGAGCAGAGCCATTTTTAAATTATGAAAATGGTTGCTGCTCTATTTTTTAATGAAAAGAAAGGATGGTTTGAAATGATAAAAAAAGACGTATTAGGCATCAGGGAAATGTCAAAAGAAGATCTTATAGAAATACTGGATACAGCAGGAAAAATGAAAAAAATCTTAGTTGGAGATAAAAATTCGGATATTTTAAAAGGGAAAACTGTTGTTACTATATTTTTTGAGCCAAGCACAAGGACAAGGTTGTCGTTTGAAATGGCAGCAAAATACCTTGGAGCACATTTTGGAAACATAGAAACCAAGACAAGTAGCGTTGTGAAAGGTGAATCTCTCATTGATACAGTAAGAACAGTAGAAAAAATGAAAGCAGATGTGATTATAGTACGTCACAATATGTCTGGGGCTCCACATCTCATGGCAAAATATCTCGATGTGTCAGTAATAAATGCTGGTGATGGTTTGAATGAACATCCTACACAGGCTTTGCTGGATTTAATGACAATAAGAGAAAAGAAGGGATTCTTTGATGGGTTAAAGGTGGCTATAGTCGGAGACATAGTCCATTCAAGAGTTGCAAGGTCTAATATATGGGGATTACAAAAATTAGGTGCTGAAGTTAGGCTGGCAGGTCCTGCTACATTGTTGCCAAAGACTTTTGAGAAGCTTGGGGCAAAAGTTTATTATGACATAGACAAAGCTATTTATGGAGTTGATGTAGTTATGGGACTTAGAATTCAATTAGAAAGGCAGAAGAATGGGTTATTTCCATCAAAAGATGAGTTCTCAAAGTACTTTGGCATAACAGAAGAAAGAATGAAACTTGCCAAGAAAGATTCAATACTGATGCATCCCGGACCTATCAATAGAAATGTGGAACTTACATCAAAAGCAGCTAATGCGACATACTCGGTTATTGAGGAACAAGTTACAAATGGTGTAGCTGTAAGAATGGCATTATTAAAAATGTTATGTGAAAGGAGAGAATCAAATGAAATTAATTATTAAAGATGGGATAGTAATAGATGGACAAGGATTTAATGAAAAAGCAGATATCTTAATAGAAGATGGAAAGATAAAAGGCATAGATACAAGAATATCGCTAAATGATGCAGTTGTCATTGATGCAAAAGGAAAATATGTATTCCCGGGATTCGTTGATATGCACACACATTTGAGACAACCCGGTTTTGAAGAAAAGGAAACAATAAAAACAGGTACGCATGCTGCTGTCGCTGGTGGGTATACAACTGTTGCATGTATGCCAAATACAAATCCTGTTATAGATAATGAAGTAGTTGTGGAATATATAAAAAGTATTGCTGAGAAAGAAGGATATTGTAAAGTAATGCCAATAGGTGCTATGACTAAGGGGATGTTGGGTGAAGAGATTTCAGAAATGGCAAAATTGAAAGATGTGGGCGTAGTAGCTTTATCTGATGATGGATTCCCGATAATGAATTCGGGGCTTATGAAGAGGATAATGACTTATGGAAGTATGTATGATTTGCTTATGATAACTCACTGCGAAGATAAGATGTTAAGCGGTGAAGGTGTGATGAATAACGGGATAATTTCAACAAAAATTGGTTTAAGGGGAATACCACATGAAGCGGAAGAAGTAATGTTGGCGCGAAATATTATATTGGCAAAATCTACTGGAGCAAGACTTCATGTTGCACATGTATCGACAAAGGATAGTGTGGAATTAATAAAGAGAGCCAAGGCGGAGGGGGTAAATATAACAGCAGAGGTAACGCCGCACAATCTATGCCTTACTGAAGATATAGTTGATGGTTTTGATACTAATACAAAGGCTTATCCTCCATTAAGGACAAGGGAAGATGTCGATGCTCTTATAGAAGGGTTAAAAGATGGTACAATAGATATCATTGCAACAGATCATGCACCACATACAAAAGATGATAAAAAAGTACCTTATGATATAGCAGCATTTGGAATTTCAGGAATTGAAATTGCTTTTTCTGTAGTATACACATATCTTGTAAAAAATGGCTTAATTGAGTTAGATGATTTAGTAAATTACATGTCGATAGAACCTTCAAAACTCTTAAAATTATCTCATGGTTTTAAAATAGGCAATGATGCAGATATGACAATAATAGATTTAAACAAAGAGTTTACAGTCGATGTGGACAATTTTAAATCGAAAGGCAAAAACTCACCATTTAATGGTCAAAAATTGTATGGAACGGTGGAATATACGATTGTAAATGGGAAAATAAAGTTTAAAAACGATGGCAATTATCAAGAAAATAATGTATAATATATATAGAATAATTATGCACAATAATGAATAAATATTTATAAGAGGTGTTAATATGTTTTCAGATAAATTGATACATGCCATAAAATCTAAGAATAATCCTACGGTTGTCGGTTTAGATCCAAGAATTGAAAGCATTCCAGAATTCATAAAAAAAGCAGCTTTTAATAAATATGGAAACAATACAAAAGGAATATCCGAAGCAATATATTATTTTAATAAAGGCATTATTGATGCTGTTTTTGATGTGGTTCCAGCGGTCAAGATTCAAATCGCTTTTTATGAAGTTTATGGGGCAGATGGAATAGAAGTTTTTTATAAAACTGCAAAATATGCAAAAGAAAAAGGACTTATAGTCATAGCTGATGTAAAAAGAGGTGATATAGCGGATGTAGCAGAGATGTATTCAAAAGCATATTTGCAAAACGAATCTATCGATGCGATTACAATTAATCCATATATGGGAGAAGATACTATAACTCCATATATACGTGATGTAATAGAATACGATAAAGGGTTATTTGTTCTTGTAAAAACTTCTAATATCGGTTCTGGAACAATTCAAAATTTAAAAACTATTACTGGTACAGTATATGAAAATGTTGCTTACATGGTTGATAAGATTTCAGAAATAGCAAAAGGTAGTTTTGGATATAGTTCTATAGGTGCGGTTGTTGGGGCTACGTATAAGGAAGAAGCGAGAATACTGAGAAAGATAATGCCATCTGCCATTTTTTTGGTGCCTGGATATGGTGCGCAAGGTGCTACTGCAGAAGATGTCATTAATTGCTTTGACGAAAACAATTTAGGTGCCATAGTTAACTCGTCAAGGAAAGTCATCTTTGCTTATAAAAGTCAATACTGGAAAGATGTTTATTCTGAATATGAATTTGCTCAAGCTGCACGTTCTGAAGTTCTTTTAATGATGGGTATGATTAATAATGCGCTTTTAAAAAGAAGATATGTTGCGTGTTGAGGTGAAGTATGGAATACGTTGTTAGGGAAAACAGAGAAATTAGCAATGGAATATATAGACTTGAATTAGAATTTGATGAAATTCCTATGCCAGGGCAATTTGTCATGATAAACTGTGGTGGTAATACATTGTTAAAGCGGCCATTTAGTATATGTGATCATGATGCAGATAAACTTACAATTGTTTATCAGGTAAAAGGGAAAGGTACTTATAATCTTTCGAAAGTTAAATCTTTAGATACATTAGAAGTAACCGGTCCTCATGGGCATGGATTTGATGTATTTGATAAATTCAACAATATTCTTGTTATTGGTGGTGGCGTAGGAATACCACCGCTACTGTTTCTTTCAAAAAAACTAAAAGCGAAAAACTTAAAAATTGCCCTTGGCTTTAAAAGTAATGTATTTCTTGTGGATGAATTTCAAAAATATGGCGATGTCATTGTTACGAGTGAAGATGGAAACACTGGTATGAAAGGGTATATTACCGATGCAATAAAAGATGATATAAAGAATATTGATATAATTTATGGATGTGGTCCAAAGCAAATGCTTAAAGCAGTAAAAGACATTGCTGAAAAGTACGATGTACCTTGTCAAATATCTGTTGAAGAACATATGGGCTGTGGAATAGGTGCATGTATGACATGTGCCTGCGAGACAAAAGCAGATGTTGGATTTCATTATAAAAAGGTCTGCCAAGATGGTCCTGTATTTTGGGCAAAGGAGGTAGTGCTTTGAATCTGAAAGTCAATATAGGAAACCTTGAGCTTAAAAATCCAGTTCTTGTGGCATCTGGTACATTCGGTTTTGGAAAAGAGTATTCGCACTACCTGGATTTAGATAATTTAGGAGGAATAATGGTAAAAGGTCTTACATTATATCCAAAGGAAGGCAATCCTCCGCCTCGCATATATGAAACACCATCAGGAATATTAAATAGTGTTGGCTTACAAAATCCGGGTGTCGATGGATTTATAAAAGGTGAACTGCCATTTTTAAATGAATTTAATACAAAAATAATTGCAAACATAGCAGGTGAAACAATAGAAGAATTTGTAACTATAGCCCAAAAACTTGATATAAACGGTGTAGATGCGTTGGAGATCAATGTTTCATGTCCAAATGTGAAAGAAGGCGGCATGTCATTTGGAGTAAATCCAAATAGTGTATATGAGATAACTAAAAAAGTAAAACGAGTATCAAGTAAAACGGTCATTGTAAAATTGACGCCAAATGTAACTGATATAAAGATTTATGCTAAAGCAGCAGAAGATGGTGGTGCTGATGCAATTTCGCTTATAAATACAGTTACTCGAATGGCAATAGACGTAAACACAAGGCGACCTGTTTTTAAGAACGTATTTGCTGGTTTATCGGGACCGGCTATAAAACCTATAGCACTTAAAAATGTATATGAGGCTAAAAGGGCTGTATCAATTCCTGTGATAGGGATGGGAGGAATTTCATCTACAGAAGATGCTTTAGAATTTATGATAGCAGGGGCTACTGCTGTAGCCGTTGGAACTTATAATTTTATCAATCCTACCGGTTCAATAGATATTCTGGAAGGAATAAAAAAATATATGTTAAAGAATAGCATATTCGATGTAAATCAATTGATAAACTCTATTAACGTATAATTATTATGGTAAACTAAAAAGAAAGGGAAATTAAAATGGATAGAGAAATGGTACTTAAAATATTAAGTGATTTAAAAGTATTGAATAAAGGACACTTTTTATTGACTTCTGGTAGACATAGCGACACATACCTTCAATGTGCTAAAATTTTTCAATATCCTGATTACAGTGAATTATTTTCAAAAGAAATAGCAAGTAAATTTATCAAAGAAAAAATCGACGTAGTAATTGGCCCTGCTATTGGCGGTATTATTTTTGCTTATGAGATTTCAAGGCAGTTAGGTGCAAAAGCTCTCTTTGCGGAAAGAGAAGATGGGGTTATGAAGCTTAGGAGAGGATTTGAAATAAATGATGGAGATAACGTACTTGTAGTAGAAGACGTGGTCACAACAGGTGGTTCTGTAAAAGAAGTCATTGACCTTGTAAAAAATTATAATGCAAATATTGTTGGTGTTGCAAGTGTCGTCGATAGAAGCAATGGAAATGTCAATTTTGGGGTAAAATTTGAATCTATAATATCAATTGATGTGGTATCGTATGAAAGTGAAAAATGTCCATTGTGTGAAAAAGGGCTTCCAATAGATAAGCCTGGAAGCAGAAAGTTTAAATAAGAAGCTAAAAGCTTCTTATTTAAACTAAAACACTTGTAGTATTAAACATTTCAAATATTCAGTTTCACCAGATGCCAACAGTATAGGATGATCTTTTGACTGTGTTCTTTTTTCTATTAATCTTGTGTTCTTGTGTGTATCGTATGCGGCTTCTTTAATTATGTTTAGAAACGTATCCGGACTTATATGTTGTGAGCAAGAACAAGTTATGAGAAATCCACCGTTTTTTATGATTTTCTTGCTCTTAACTTTATTTCTTTATAGCCTCTTATAGCATCTTTTACTGTCTCTTTGCTTTTAGTAAACGCAGGTGGATCAAGTATTACCACGTCAAATTTTTTATTTTCTTCATCATATTTCTTTAATAAATCAAATGCGTTTTCACATGTAAAATGGCACCTATCTAAATATCCGTTAAGAGCTATGTTTTTTTTTGCCATATCTAATGCTGACTCTGATATATCTACAGTTTCAACACTTTTAGCACCGTAATGTAATGCATGAACTGAAAAAGAACCTGTATGGCTAAAACAATCTAATACATTAGCGTCTTTTACGTACTTTCTTATTGCCGCTCTATTTTCCTTTTGATCTAAAAAATAACCGGTCTTTTGACCATTTTCTAGATCAACCCAAAACTTAACACCGTTTTCTTCAAACTGTTGAATCGTATCGAAGTTGCCATATAAAAAACCTTT
>JASBVU010000052.1 GCA_029960905.1 Thermoanaerobacterium sp. | reverse complement strand
CAATAATACTTTTCCCCATTGAGTCATATAAATAAAATCATATCTTTTTTCAGGAAGTTCAAGATTTCTAAATATTCTGCTAATCGTCCTCATATCGTTAAACCAATATGATACATACAAAAAACCTCCAATAAGCCCTACAATACATCCTGCAATAAAAAAATAATTGCTGTAATTTACGTATGTAGAATATATTCCATTTAAAGCGACATTCGCAATAACAGTAATTAAAGATAAAATTACTCCCAGCAAAATACCTTTCAAGCTAACAACTCCTAAATATCTTATATATCTCTTTTTGAATAATTATATCATATTTTTCTCAAAGATTATTATCGCAAATTAATCTTTAATAAATGTACGAGTTAAATTGACTTTACTTATGTATGACCTGTAAGTCAGGTCATATCAAATAATATCTTATAATCCTATCGGCGTACTCTGCTCTTCTATCCCAGGAATTTTCTCGTGCTACTTCCATAAGCCTTTCCTTTCTCACAACGTCAATATTTTCAATAGCCTTTTTTATCAAATATGCAAATTCTTCCTCATTATCGGCAGTGTAAATACCCTCGCATTTTATAATAGATGGCAATTTGGAAGAAACAATTTGTTTTCCGGCGCTTAAGTATTCATACATTTTTATTGGATCAGCACCTTCAGTCATCGTTGTCACTTTGAAAGGAATTATAGTCACATCAAAATACTGTAAATATTCCGGAAGAATATCATATCTTTTCTCTCCTAAATAAAAAATGTTCTCTCTAATCGGCACTTTGCTTGTATTCAAATTTGGACCAATGTACACGAAATTATACTTAGGACATTTTAAAGCAATATAATCCACCAAATCCCAATCTATCCAAGTCGCCAATGCTCCTATATAACCAACTATAGGATTATCTTTAGGCAAATCAATAGGTCTTTCTGAAAAAATTTCACTTGCTTTTTTAAAATGTTCAAAATCTGCACCATTTGGCAGCAAAAAAGTCCTTTTATTGACTTTAATATTTATATTAAATAGTTTTTCAGATGAAGCAAATACTATATTGGCAGCTTTCTGCACTTCTTCAAAATTAAGTTTCCATTCTGTAAATTCTTCTGAAGGATAATCTATAGAATCAAATATCACATATTTTTTCTTAAACATTTTTAAAAAATTGTAATTTGGAGGATACGATATCCATACTATAGGAGTCTCTTTAAATTTTACACTTCCAATGTCTACACCATTTACAATGTACAAATTTTTCTTTACTTCTATTATTCCTCTACTGTAGCTGTCATCAAAAGATTTGTTAACGTAGTAAACTGTATAATTCCTTTCAGACATGCGGCTCAGTATCTGCTGTGGTCTCTGATAAAGCCAGTTAAAGTGAATAGTAGGTGGATATATAATCGTAGACATACAAATACCTCCTGTGAAATTTTTTAATTTTGTACTCATAATATTCAAAAAAACTACATTTCGCTAATTTTAAAAACCTTCAAATTAATTGTTAATTTATTATCAAAGAAGGAATTTTAAACTTTATGTAGAATATAGTTAATTGGCTATTTTATGGAGGAGGTGTTATTGGATTAAATGCATATAAAAAAGAAAGATGAGTACATAAATATCATGGTTGTGCCAAACTCTAAAAAAGACATAAAAAGCTTTAAAATAAAGAGATCTGCTTTAAAAGCTTATATATTTGCAGCAGCAGTACTTTTGATAGGCTTGTTTTCAACCTTTTTTTATTTTGCAGGAAAATACACATATCTTTATGCCGCAGTTCATGAAAAGGATAAGATAATTGCAGAAAAAAATCAAAAAATAGCAGAAATGCAGGACTTAAACCAATCTCAAGACAAAAAGATCGCCATGCTTAATGATAATGCTAAGAAATTAAGTGACAAAATGAAAAGCCTTGACGAGTTAGAACAAAAAGTCAGGCGAATGGTGGGCCTAAGTTCACCAGAAACGAGCCGTGGCGGTATAACACGTGATTCAAGGGATTTAACTTTGGATGAAAAAACTACAAATGAGCTTTCGAGCGAAATAGATAACAAAACATATGAATACAAGGCTCTGATAGATGATATAAGCAAAAGATTGGATTATCTCGCATCACTGCCATCATCATATCCTGTTGTAGGACCTATAACATCACCATTCGGAAGTCGTACTTCCCCTTATGGCGAAAGCGCAGAATTTCACCCTGGAATAGACATTGCCGTCGGATATGGCACACCTGTTAAAGCAGCGGGAAAAGGCATTGTAACCTATGCAGGATGGCTTTCTGGATATGGAAATGTGGTCATGATTAATCACGGTTATGGAATCACTTCTGTTTATGGGCATAATTCTCAATTATTAGTAAAAGTTGGACAAACTGTAAACAGGGGTGATGTCATAGCAAAATCAGGCAGTACTGGTCGCAGCACGGGACCACATGTACATTTTGAAATAAGGTTAAATGGCAATCCAGTAGACCCTATGAAATATCTTGGCAAGTAACGCGTTGATTATTGCACAAAAATGTAGAAGGAGGTGTACCATGTTTCAAAGAAAAGATGCTAATACATTCGATGCAAATACTGATAAAATCGATACAATAATCGGCAAAAACACAAAGATAGAAGGAAACATTGTTTCTCAGGGCACGATGAGAATTGATGGAAGCATAACTGGAAAAATTGAAGTAGAAGGCAATTTAATAGTCGGAGAAAATTCAAAAATAGAAGCTGATGTAAAAGCTGATAATATTTCAGTTTCAGGAGAGATAGTTGGAAATCTTACAATAAAAAATCAAGTTCAGATAACATCGACAGGGAAAGTATATGGTGACATAGAAGTGCAAAATCTCATTATCGACGAAGGCGCAATCTTTGATGGAAAATGCAAAATGAACAAAAAATTAGAAAAGAATGCCGAACCTCAACAAAAGAAAAAAGACGTAAAATAAGGAGCTAAAGCTCCTTATTTTTTTACAAGTCGATGAAGTATCGCTGTAGCTTCTGCCCGAGTAGCGAAGTTTTTCGGCATAAAATGATATGTATCATATCCAGATATAATTCCCCTATTTGACAAAGCGATAATATCGTCTTTAGCGAAGCTGTCGTTTATGTCAGTAAACGAACTACTGGAATACGGCCTGTAACCATAAGCTTTTGCAATTATAGCAGCGATTTCTTCCCTTGTTATGCAGTTATTAGGCCTGAAGCTGCCATCGCTGTACCCACTCACTATTCCAAGTTTTTTCGCCGTTGCTATGGCATCTCTTGCAAAACTCTGCTGCGTATCCCAAAATCCTTCACCAGGCTCTTCACTAATGCCCATTACCCTTAAAAGCAATGTAACAAATTCTGCTCTGGTTATGTAATTATTCGGCCTATATGTACCATCACCATATCCGGAGACATATTTAAGCATCGCCATATCATTGATGTCATCCCTCGCCCAGCTTGCAAATATGTCTCCGAAATAATCAACTGTATTTCCTTCAATAGCTGTCCAAAAATCTTGGCTTTCATAACCAAGCCTCCAAAAAGATATGCTGTTGATTCCTACTGATGAAAGATAATCTAATTTCAGTTTAAAGCTATAGGAATTTTCAAACCATACAGTGTGTTTTATTCCATTTTTGTAGTATATATAGTATGGTTCTTTATATACATTATCCCACAAAGCATTGCCACCATATACATCAATCAAGTTTTTAACTTCATCCTCCGTAACAGAAGTCGTTCCAGTTGAAGACCAATCGTATCCATAAGCGGGAAGCCCCATAACTATTTTATCCTTATCAATCGTTGATAGAGCATAGTTAGTGACATTTTGAAGCCAATCAAACGAGCAAATTGGGCCGCTGCTTCCCCCAGACCAATGTTGATCGTAAGCCATTATAATAATTTTATCAGCTATTTTAGATATCGCCGAATAATCAAAGCCCCCCGCCCAAAAGCTTGATGGGCTGTCGGCAGTCATAGCAGGTATTGCAACAGTAAGCATCAAATTGTTTGCTGCCAATTTTGATTTTAAATCCGATAAAAACTGGTCGTAGTTTTGTCTATCGTTGTATCCAATATTTTCAAAGTCGATGTTTACTCCTTTATAACCACCATCTTTTAAAGCATCAACGATGTTGCCAATCAAGTTATTTCTGGCAGATGCATTGTTTAAAACAGAATGTACCAAAGCATTGTCAAATGTACCACTCCGCATGTTGTGAATAAGCAAAAGAGGTGTCACATTGTCTTTTACTGCTTCATCTTTTATCACATCATTGTCAACACCATTTAGATTACCATTTTCGTCAATTCCATAAGTAAACATTATTACATAATTGATATTTGATTCATTTTGTATAAAAGAGTCATACGAACTATTGTCTGTATCGTAATCATGTGTTGCATAAGCATACACAACCCTCGTTGATGCACTAGTCTTAGCAAAATTGAACAAAAATAAAGACAGAACTATGAAAGCTGCTATCAACATAAAAAAAGCTTTTTTTATATGCATGCCAAAATCCCCCTTGTGCATTTTCAATATATATGATAACATTGGCAGGCATATATCTTCAATGGTATAAATTTTCCTTAAAAGTAAATGAGGCCCATATAGGCCTCATTTACCCTTGAAACATATTTCTGGTATTAGTGATATCTTGTTGGTTTGCATTGCTTACAGGATACCAACCCTTTTGTTTCATCAAATTGAACATCTCATAGTGCACATCGTGTTCTTCATTTAGTATATTCTTGATGTTGGAATATACATTTTGATTTGCACTTTCTATACAAGCGCTGTTGTAAGATTGTAGTAGCAGTATTTCTGACCTTAGGCAATCTGCAGTTATGTCTTTATCAGTAAGCGGCGAAGTTTGAGATGCGCTCGCTGTATAAGCTTGATTCTTACCGCTTGCGCTGCTTAAATTCTGCATCGTGGTATTGTCAATCGCCCTGCTTATGCTACCTGCCGGCGAATAATCATTAGGCATACCTGTAGCATTTATGCTGCCATTTGCAGTAGCATTTGCCGATACATTTTTCAAATTAGAATTTGTATATGAATCTATTTGTTTACTAATACTGCCGCCAGACATATCCGGCATAGCCGCTGAATTCATGGCAGTAGTATTAACTTTTGTACTCTTTCTACCCATATATATCACTCCTATTTCAATAAATTTAACAGAGAATTATAATGATTTTGATGCACATTTATATTTTTTTGAAATAAATTTTTAAGCTGTGGATCTGTCACCTGGTTTACAGCAGTCTGATATTTCTTTATTATCAATTGCTCTGAAGCTAGTTCGTCTGAAATATATCCAAGTTCTTTTTGAGTTAATGCCATATATTTACCTCCTCTACAATTGTTTTTACATCTTTATTATTTGTAGTTAAAACTTTTTAATTCAAAAAAAGCGCATCAAAGCGCTTTTAAACGATTGGTATATATTCACTATTTCCTGCCTCTTCAATATCTTTAATCACTTCTTCAATAGTTAGTATGCCTTTTCTTATATTGTCTACTTCACATGATGCATAGCTTAATCTTATATGTGAATCATCTGTTTTATTAGAAAAAAATATACTTCCTGGAACAATAGAAACATTTCTTTCGATGCATTTTAAATATATCACTTTCGCAGAAATATTTTCTTTCAATTTTATCCAAAAATAAAATCCTCCATCTGGAATATTGATCTCAAAATAGTTGTTGTTAGCTAAAGAGTGCTTCATCTCATCAAACCTATCCTTCATGGTTTTTTTAAATCCCTCTATGTGTTTTTCCCACATTCCTTCTCTCAAATAGATCTCAAATGCCCTTTGCATCAAGCCAAGTTGACAGATCAGTAACATATTTGGCTTCAGCAAAAGAATTTATAAGATTTTTAGGAGATAATATAAATCCTAATCTTAGACCGGGCATGTAGATCTTAGAAAAACTTTTTATATATATTACCCTATCATATCTATCGCAAGACTTTAATGGCAAATGCTGGTTATTGCTGAAATTCAACTCATTTGAAAAATCATCTTCCACAATATAAGTATCATACTTGTTTGCAATCTCAATAAGCTTTTTCATCTTTTCCATGCTGTACGAAATTCCAGTTGGATTTTGAAAAACCGGCATAGTGTAAATCAACTTTGGCTTGAAAATCCTCAGTTTCTCCTCCAGCACATCTATATTAATTCCATCTTTCTCAAGTTCTATATCTACAATCTCAGCCCCTCTTGATTTAAAAGATGCTATCGCCCATGAATACGTAGGTGACTCGACAAAAACACAATCGCCAAAATTTATCAATGCTTTTGAAACTACATCGATTCCCTGTTGCCCGCCTGAGATGATTTGTACATCTTCGTAATCAATGTTTACATCATCTTTCCTTATAAACTCTGCAATGACTTTTCTAAGTGGCATATATCCTTTTGTATCCTGATATTCAAAAGCATATCCACCATCTCTTTCCAAAACCTTGTTTATAATTACTTTAAAATCGTCAACGGGAAATAGCTCAGGGTTTGGAGACGATGAAGAAAAATTTATCATATTTTTATTTACAAGTATCTGACCATGTTCTAAAGCTTTTATATCTTCAATAGGCATGTCTGATTGTTTAACTGTTTCAGATACATACGTTCCACTACCAACTCTTTTTTCTATATACCCATTTGCCTCAAGTAGCCTATATGCATTTATAACAGTAACATTGTTTACACCCAATTCTTTAGCTAGTGAACGTATAGTTGGCAGTTTGTAGCCTGGTGGTATACTGCCATTTTCAATGTATTTTTTAAATTGGTTAAAAATCTGTATATAAAGTGGAGTAGTCTTATTTTTATCTACAGAAAAATTCACCATTTTAAACACCTCTCAATTTGTTTCGATACAATTTAATGATAACATAAATAATAACAATTTTGTACAAACTAATTTGCAAGAAAAAAAACTGTAAAGAAGGTGAAAAAATGTTCTTATTGTTAAAAGGCGCAGAAGTTTATACACCAAAATACATCGGCAAAATGGACATACTTACCTGCAACGAAAAGATTGTCAAAATAGCAAAAAACATCGATATAAAAGATCTTCCTGAACTTTCAACCGTCGACTTAAGCGGAAATATCATTGTACCTGGTTTTATTGATCAGCATGTGCATATTGCTGGCGGTGGTGGTGAAGGAGGCCCTGTAACAAGAACCCCGGAAATTAAACTAACTGATCTAACAAAAGCTGGTATTACAACAGTCGTTGGCCTTTTAGGTGCAGATGGCATAACAAGAAGCATGGCGGAATTGTTAGCAAAGGCAAGAGCATTAGATGAAGAAGGTCTTACTACATATATATACACAGGTGCTTATGAACTTCCAACACGAACACTTACAAATAGCGTGCGGTCTGATATAACGATAATTGATAAAGTATTAGGGACTGGAGAGATTGCAATATCCGATCACAGATCAGCTCAACCAACAGTAGAAGATCTGACAAAGCTTGCAGCAGAAGCCAGAGTTGGTGGACTTTTAGGAAATAAACCAGGAATCGTACACCTACATGTAGGCGATGGAGTAAGAGGTCTTACGCCTGTTATAGACATCGTCAAAAATACTGAAATACCAATCACACAATTTATTCCAACTCATGTAAATAGAAACAGTCATCTTTTTTCACAGGCGATGGAATTTTTAAAGATGGGAGGCCGCATCGACCTAACATCAGATATAAAACCTGACGAAAATTCTAAAACTGCACTTACGCCCATAGATGCAATAAGAAAAATTGTAGAAAACAATCTTCCATTAGATAACGTGACTATGAGCTCTGACAGCAACGGAAGCATACCTGTATTTGACGAAAATAAAAAGCTTGTTAAAGTGATGGTTGGAAGTACATTGACACTTTATAGAGATTTAAAAGACATAATAACAAATGGTGTCTTGCCACTTGAAACTGCCATAAAAATAATAACTGAAAATGTCGCTAAAGTGCTTCTTTTGTATCCAAAAAAAGGTTGTATAAAAGAAAATTCTGATGCTGATTTTGTAGTTTTGGATAAGAATTTAAACATTTCATCAGTTACAGCAAAAGGTCATTTTATGATTAAATTCAACGAGATTGTAAAAAAGAGTACATTTGAGTAAAAGGACATTTTTTGAAAATGTCCTTTTACTATACTTAGTAAGAAATCAATAATTCCTTTTTAATGCATCGTTAGCGATATCCATCATCAAACTTTTCTGTTCACAGTCTGGTATGACTTCCAAATACTTAATAGCCTTTTTTACATATTTAAGAGCAAGTTCTTTTGCGAAATCTATACCTCCGCTTAATTTTACCTCTTTTATTATGCGGTTTACATCTTTCCTGCTTAACGTCCTCTTGAGCAAAATACCCTCAATAGCTTTTTTATGGTCTGTTTTAAGCGCATAAATTAGCGGCAATGTGTAAATCCCATTTAGCAAATCACTGCCTAAAGGCTTTCCTACAATTCTTTCTACACCTTCGTAATCTAAAATATCGTCAGCGATCTGAAATGCTGTACCTACTTCTAATCCAAAGTGCCTCATAGCTCTCGTCATTTCTTTTGAAAGCCCCGCTTGAGTAGCACCAGATTCGCAGATTATTGCAAATAACAAAGCAGTTTTTCTGTAAATTCTTTTAAGATACTTTCTTATGCTTAGATCTAGATTATACCTATTGTCAAATTGTTCTATTTCACCTTCGCAAATAGTCTTTACTCCTCTTGCAATCAATTTTAGATTTTCTTTAGAAATGATATCTGCTATTAAGTTAAAAGCTTGACTGAATAAAAAATCCCCAGTAAATACCGCTGTCTCTTTCCCGTATTTGCTTTGAACCGATTTTTGTCCACGCCTCATCTTTGAATCATCAATTATATCGTCGTGAACCAATGTGGCCATGTGCATTATTTCGATAGAAGCAGCAATTGGAATAATTTTATCTTCATTGTATTCTCCCATCCTAGCAATAGCTATAACAAGAAGCGGTCTTATTCTTTTGCCTCCAGACAATACCAAATCATCTATCGCTTTTTTTATCGTTGGTGAGCTAGTCTTGACATTTGACAAAATAAAATCATCTATTTTCTTCATATCTTCTTTAATAAAATCATATTTATCAAACAAAATAAACACCTACCACTTAGAATCGTATTTAATATTTTTAATGTATTTTTTTAAATAATTAGCCACAAGTCCCGTAAAGACGCCCATTATAATTCCCGCAATCATGAGTACA
>JASBVU010000051.1 GCA_029960905.1 Thermoanaerobacterium sp. | reverse complement strand
GAGCTTTCTGACGACATAACACCACTAGAAGCTGGAATAGGTTCATTTGTTAAACTTGATAAATCATTCTTAGGGAAAGAAGCACTATTAAATCAAAAAGAAGAAGGACTTAAGAGGAAAATAATAGGGTTTGAAATGGTAGAAAACGCCATACCACGTCATGGTTATGATGTGTATGCAGAAGGTGAAAAGATCGGATATGTGACAACTGGATATTTATCACCTACGCTAAAGAAAAACATAGGCATGGCGTTAATAAAAAGTCAATTTGCCACCAATGGCAATGAAATAAATATAATAATACGCAATAAGCCATATAAGGCTTTTATAATAAGCAAAAATTTTTACAAGAAAAATTACAAAAAATAGGAGGTTATTTTTATGAAAGTTTTAGAAAGTCTTTATTATTCAAAAAATCACGAATGGGTAAAAGTTGAAGGTGACAAAGCATACGTTGGAATAACTGATTTTGCTCAGCATTCATTAGGAGATATAGTCTACGCAGAACTTCCTGAAATAGATACAGTTTTAAATGCTGGAGATACATTAGGTACCGTTGAATCTGTAAAAGCAGCTTCCGATGTCTACTGTCCTATAAGCGGTAAAGTCGTTGAGGTAAATCAATCTGTTGCAGACGATCCATCGCTTTTAAACAGCGATCCATACGAAAACTGGATGATTTGCGTTGAAATGACTGACAAAAGTGAATTAGACCAGCTTATGTCACCAGAAGAATACAGAGATTTTTGCAATTAGTGAAATTTTCCTAAAAAGGAGTGGGTATCGTGCACAAATACATCCCAGTATCCAAAGCCGAACAAAGCGAAATGTTACAATCTGTGAAGGCAAAATCAATCGAAGATTTATTTGTAGACATTCCAGAAGACATAAGGTTAAAGCAGAAACTTAATATAGCAGGGCCCTTGTCAGAGGCAGAGCTTATTAAAAGCATAAAAGAATTAACTAAAGATATTAAGACAGCAGATGATCTTATTTGCTTCTTAGGTGCAGGCGTCTATGATCACTTCATACCATCCGTTGTAAAGCACATCATATCAAAGCCTGAATTCTATACAGCTTATACACCGTACCAGCCTGAAATAAGTCAAGGTACGTTACAGGCTATATATGAATACCAAACGATGATATGCAACTTAACTGGTATGGATGTTTCAAATGCATCTATGTACGATGGTGCTACAGCATTAAGCGAAGCTGCAAAAATGGCCTCCAGCGTTACAAACAGAAAAAAAGTGCTTGTATCATCATCAGTTAATCCCTAAGCAAAAAAAGTGCTTCATACATACATGAGATTCAGCAATATAGAAATTGTCGAGATAGACGATAAAGAAGGCACGATAGATGTAGAGCTTCTAAAATCCTCTATTGACAGCAATACTGCAGCATTTATAGCACAAAATCCGAATTTCTTCGGCATAATAGAAAACCTTGATGAGGTAGAAAAGCTTGTGCATAAAAATGGTTCACTTCTCATTATGTACGTCGAACCAATATCATTGTCAATACTAAAAACGCCTGGCGAAATAGGTGCAGATATAGCAGTAGGAGATGGTCAACCGCTTGGAAATAACCTTAATTTTGGAGGTCCTCACCTTGGGTTCTTTGCGACTACACAAAAACTAATGAGAAAATTGCCAGGCAGGATCATAGGCGAAACAAATGATGTAGATGGCAAAAGAGGGTTTGTATTGACGCTGCAAGCAAGAGAACAGCACATAAGGAGAGAAAAAGCCACATCAAATATTTGCACAAATCACTCACTAAACGCATTGACTGCCGCTGTGTACATGGCAACACTTGGGAAGTATGGCATCAAAGAGGTTGCTTTGCAGTGCTACAAAAAGTCTCACTATGCATATAATGAGCTATTAAAAACAGGAAAGTTTAAACCTCTATTTGAAAAGCCATTTTTCATGGAGTTTGCGATTGAATGTGGAGACAATGTAGATGACTTAAATGAACTTCTTTTGTCAAATGGCATAATCGGCGGTTACAATCTTGAAAAAGAGTACAAAAAGTACAAAAATTCAATGCTTATCTGCGTCACAGAAAAAAGGACAAAAGAAGAAATCGATAAGCTTGTAAGTGTCATGGGAGGTGCAAAACATGAGCTACGATAAACTTATATTTGAAGTATCAAAGCCAGGCCATACAGCGTACAGCCTTCCACCATTAGATGTAGATGATTTTGAATTAGAAGAATCTATTCCAGACGAGCTTTTAAGGCATACAGAGTTAATCCTTCCCGAAGTCAGCGAAGTGGAGCTTATAAGGCATTATACAAATTTATCATATAAAAATTACAGCGTTGACAAAGGATTTTACCCATTAGGATCTTGTACTATGAAGTACAATCCAAAAGTAAATGAAGATATTGCCAGCTTTGAAGCATTTACTGACATACATCCACTTCAAAGTGAAAATACTGTACAAGGTGCATTAAAGCTTATGTACAATTTGCAAGAAATGCTTAAGGAAATAACAGGCATGGATGGGATAACACTGCAGCCTGCTGCAGGAGCTCATGGAGAGCTTACTGGAATGATGATAATTAAGGCATACTTTGAAAGCCGCGGTGAATACAAAAGAAAAAAGATCTTAGTACCTGATTCTGCTCACGGCACAAATCCGGCTAGCGCTGCAACAGCGGGGTTTGAAGTAGTGGAGGTAAAATCGGGAAATGACGGACTCATAGACATAGATGCATTAAAATCAATGCTTAACGATGATGTAGCAGGATTGATGCTTACAAATCCAAATACTCTTGGCCTTTTTGAAAAAAACATCATAGAAATAGCTAAGTTAGTTCATGATGCTGGCGGGCTTTTGTACTACGATGGAGCAAATATGAATGCCAACATGGGGATAACAAGACCAGGTGACATGGGCTTTGACGTTGTCCACATAAATCTCCATAAGACTTTTGCCACACCACACGGTGGTGGCGGGCCTGGAAGCGGACCTGTCGGCGTAAAAGAAAAACTATTAGACTTTTTGCCAGTTCCGATAGTAGAAAAAAATGATGACAACTACTTCCTAAATTATGATTTGCCTAAAACTATAGGCAAAGTAAGGAGTTTCTACGGAAATTTCAACGTGCTAGTCAAAGCGTACGCATATATGCTAACTATGGGTGCTGAAGGACTTAAGTTTGCCAGTGAAATTGCTGTTTTAAATGCAAACTATCTTAAAGAAAAGCTTAAAAGCTATTATGAGCTTCCATACGATACAATATGCAAACATGAATTTGTTTTAAGCGGACTCAAAAATAAAGAAAGTGGCATAACGACACTTGATGCAGCGAAAAGATTGATAGATTATGGATTTCATCCTCCTACTATCTACTTCCCTCTCATAGTAGATAGTGCACTTATGATTGAACCGACTGAGACTGAAAGCAAAGAGACTTTAGATGAATTCATAGAAGCAATGAAATCAATCGCTAAAGAAGCAGAAGAAAACCCAGAAATATTAAAGACAGCACCGCATAATACGCCTGTAAGAAGACTTGATGAAGTAAAGGCAGCAAGAAATCCAAAAGTAAAAGCCAGTGTCTAATGACACCGGCTTTTTTCACATTATTCTACAACAACATCTGACAAAACTAACTTTACAGGATTTCCTATAGAATCACCTACTGGACACGTTTTTTCAATAAATTTTGCAAATTTCTCCGCTTCTTCTTTTGAAGCATCTGTCTTCATGTGCATCTTAAATCTTATTTCTTGAAAGCCTGGTCTTACGTTGGATTTGCCCATAAAGCCATCCAAATCAATATCGCCCTCTAATTCTACCCAAAAATCTTGAAGATTAATACCTTTAGCCTTTGCAAAAGCTGCTGCTACAATGGTTTGGCAAGAACCTAAAGCACAAAGCAATGCCTCTACAGGGTTCATCCCTTTATTTGTGCCGCCCATTTCTTTCGGTTCGTCTAAAAGCATTTTAAATCCTCTTACTTCGCTTTCTACTGCCAATCCTTCCGGCAACTTCCTAGAAACCGCTTTAAAAGTTTCCACTGCCATTTTAAACTCCTCCTTTTTTATTTCAAAGCTTATAAGCTTTGATTACATATTTAAACCTTATGTATCGATTCTTTAAAAATGTCTTTTACTGCTTCCATAATTGTCTCGCTTCTGGTAGGATGAGTATATATAGTTTTCTTAAGATCTTCCGCTTTTGCACCACTTTGACAAGAAGTAGATAATATCTGAGCAATTTCAGATGCATCGCTCCCGACAACCCACGCTCCTAAAACATCTCCATCTTCGGAAGATATGATCTTGGCAAAACCCTTTGTTTCGCCGTATGTCTTTGCTCTGCCATTAGCTGCAAAGTAAAATTTACCCACTTTTACATCTTTAAATTTACTCTTAGCCTCTTCCTCCGTATAACCGAAATAACCTATCTCAGGTTCTGTAAATACAGCAGCAGGTATTTTCATATAATCGAGAGCAACATTGCCCCCAAAAATATTGTCAACTGCTGTTTCGCCTTGTGCTGATGCCACATGTGCCAGCATCATTTTATTTGTAACATCACCTACGGCATATACATTGTCAATATTTGTCCTTAGATGTTCGTCGACTTTTATAGCTTTTCCATCAAATTCTAAAAGCTCTGAAATTGGTCCTATGTCTGTATTTAGCTTTCTTCCGATGGAAATAAATACTTTGTCAGCGTATATGCACTTTGTTACGCCATCTTTTGTTATCGTTACAACACTTCCACCATTTTCTTCTTCTAAAATCTTTTCAACCTTAGAAGATGTGTAAATCTTCATGCCACGCTTCTGCGCCTCAGATTTTATTAAATTGCTCACTTCTTTATCTAACTGAGGAAGAAGTCTTGGCATCATCTCCACGATAGATACTTTAACTCCAAATTGGTTCATTATAAAGGCAAATTCCATGCCAATTACTCCACCGCCTATTATGCACAAACTTTCAGGCAGCGATTGGATCTCCAAAATATCGTTGCTGTTTATGACGTTCTTTGATTTAATGCCTTCAATAGGCAATTTTTGAGGCTCTGAACCGGTTGCAATGATTATGTTTTTCGCCTTTATCTTATTTTCTCCAAACAATATATTTTTATCTTTGTCAATTTTTGCTTCCTCAGAATACAAATCAACACCATTGGCTTTAAGCAATGTATTTATCCCAGATACAAGCTCGTTTACTATACTATCCTTTCTTTCAACCACTTTTTTATAATCAAATGATTTAACATCTACACTAAGGCCAAATTCATCTGCCCTTTTTATGATATCATACACTTCTGCAACTCTTGCATAGGCTTTTGTCGGTATACAACCTCGATTTAGACACGTACCGCCTACTTTATCTTTTTCGAAAAGTGCCACTTTTGCACCCTTTTTTGCAGCTTTTATAGCAGCCACATAACCTCCAGGACCACCGCCTATGACTGCCAAATCATAGTCTTTTGCTCCACCATAAAGCATATCTGCATTTTCTAAAATTGACTTTTGAGGAACTTCTTTAGATTCTGATATTATCGAAATAACATCTCCTGATTTTACTGCACTACCGGCAGGAAAAATAATCTTAGAAATTATGCCATCATATTCTGAATACACTTCAAAATTCATTTTACCAACCGATATATCGCATAAACAAGTTCCTTTTTTAACAAATTGACCTTCACTAATATACCATTTAGTTATTTTGCCCTCATTAATAGTATCAGACAAAACAGGTACCTTAACTTCTAACTCCATAAGGTACACCTCCAATTTTAATTGCTATTCACTTAAAATATTATTGCTTAAATCAGAATTCTTAAGCAGGTTAATTATTTGGCAACTCACTCTAACCATATTTTAGCACTATCTAAACAATAGTTCAATATTTTGAACATAATTTTTTATTAAAATATCACATCAAGCAAATTCTCTAATGTTATGTTTGAAAAATATTCTCCAATATTTATTGATGAAAGCGCATTTTTAACATCATTTTCAGAATGCTTTACACCTTTTAGAATTTTCTCTACATCTTTTACGTCCTTCTTTCCAAAGAAATCTCCGTAGATCTTTATGTCTTTTATTATTCCGTCAGACACGTTTAAATCCACTTCTACCGTACCACCTGAAAATTTCTTTTCATTTTTTAAGTTGTAATCTGGAGACATGCCAAAATTCCATTCCCATGTTTCGTACTTTTCACTTTTCAGCTTTTCTATGTTTCTTATGTCTTCATCAGTAAATTCGTAAAGTCCACTTCCACCTGTAGTTAATCTTATATCATCCATTATAAGGTTAATAAATTCTTCTATATCTATAGGCTTTTCTAAATGTTCGTTTATATTCGTCACTCTTTTAGATACAGATTTCACACCTTTGTCTTCAAATTTTATTGGTCGTACCTTTAATGCTGCTGATAAGTCTGCCATATTTGATGATACCAGCAGTGTTCCATGGTGGAGTATCCTGTTTTTATAATAGTACTGCGCATTGCCTGAAATTTTCTTGCCATCGATGGTTATATCATTTCTACCAGAAAACTCCGCATTGATAGATAACTTTCTTAGCACATCAATAATAGGCTGCGTAAACCTTCTAAAGTCGCTAAAGCCATTCAAATCATCGTTTACAATAAAGGTAAAATTCACATTGCCTAAATCGTGGAATACCGCTCCACCTCCAGACAACCTTCTTACAACAGGTATATTGTGTTCTTTAACGTAGTCAAGGTTAATCTCAGCCAAAGCATTCTGGTTTTTACCTATTATTATGCTTGGCCTATTTCTCCAAAGCATGAAACATTCATCGCTAAATTGCTTTAACAAGTATTCTTCTGCTGCTAAATTAAAATAAGGATCTGTGATTTTGTTGTAAATATAAATCATAGTGTACACCCTTTCTCGAAATAAGCTAACTTATAAATTAAGTATAACACAAATGTGAAAACTACAAAAAAATAAAAAAGTGGCATGAAAACCACCTATAACTTATTATTGTCCATTTGAACCTGAAAGTTTCACATTTACTGTAAGTGTTTGACCATTTCTCCAAATTGTTACGCTTATAACGTCACCAACACTGTGTTTATTTAAAATATTTTCAAGTTGATTAAATGTGGTTACATTAGTTCCATCGACAGCAGTTATTATATCACCTGCTTGAAGACCGGCTACATCTGCACCGCTTCCTTGCTGTACTTGTGCAATATAAAGTCCTACTGGTATATTGTATTGATTTGCTTGCTGCCTCGTTATTTGTTGAACACTTACTCCTATCACAGGTCTTTCAACATATCCTTTTTGGATAAGCTCTTCGATTATAGGTTTTGCCTCATTTATAGGTATCGCAAAGCCCATTCCTTCTAGCGGCACACTTTGACTCTGAAATAGCCCAAACGGATCTTGGGAACTTGAGCCACCAGTTGAAGTAAGCTTTATGCTTGTTATTCCTATTACTTCACCGATACTATTTACAAGAGGTCCTCCGCTATTCCCTGGATTTATAGCAGCATCTGTCTGGATAAGATTTACCGGACCATAATCACTTTGCAAATTTCGATTTAAACCGCTTATAATACCTGCTGTCGCTGTTCCAGCAAAGCTGTCACCTAATGGATTCCCTATAGCTACTGCTAATTCCCCCACTTCAAGCTTTGATGAATCTCCTAATTTTGCAGGTGTCAAATTTGTGGCATTTATCTTTAAAACTGCAAGATCGGTTCTTGAATCCTTTCCCACCAATTGCGCAGGGAATTTTCTTCCGTCAGACAAATTTACAGTTATCTTAGATGCACCTTCTACAACGTGATCGTTTGTGACAATATGGCCTTCTGAATCTATGATTATTCCAGAACCGCTTCCTTCCTCCACATAAGAATTGCCACCGTATCCATAAGCCCCATAACCATTAATATATGTATCTATGCCGACAACAGATGGGCTTACAGCCTTCACAATATTTGTAATCAAGCTAAAATTGTTGTTGTCAGATGAAAGCGGCAGATACCTATTCACAACCTGAGTATTGCCTGTATCAACATATTTAACAATTCCCGCGCCTAAAGCACCACCAGCCAACGCTGCAACAAGAGCCACAGCGACAAATGACATGAACATCTTTCTTCTATATCTTCTAACCATCTTGCCTAAACTCTTTTTATCTTTTTTTGGATTAACATCAGGAATCCTGTAATTTTCAAAGCCATTGTTGAACTCCATATATACCAACCTCCTCACACTTTATTCATTCCATGATTATATTATAAATAACATTTTTTAAGAATTTGTGAATACTTTGTAAATATTTTTTTACACATATGAAAAAGCTATCCTTATATCATGGATAGCTCCTTTTTTATTCTTCAAGCGCTTTTACATGGCAATGACTGTACTTCCTGTCCTTAGCAACCAAAGTTGTTACATAAGCTTTAGAATTTTTATTAAACAATATATCGTGTCCTACGCAAAGCCCGACAACCACATTTGGTTCTGTATTTTCTTTGTTCATTATCTCGGCTTGTGTAATAGGATTGCATGTTGCAATGAATTTATCCCTCTTTTTCTCTATTCCAATTTCTTTTACATCTACTGATCCTACTTTGCAACATACAGGTACAACAGTTACATCGTATTTATTAAGCATCTTTACAAATTTTTTTGCTTCTTTTCCCAGTGAATAGCAAAAAGCAACACCTATCTTTTTCATACCCATTTGCATAATTAAATTGATTATTTCATCTGCTCTACTCCTTAATTCGCCATTTTCGTCAACAGGAAGTGTATTTGCTATTTTCATTGAAGTACCTTTATTTATCTCGCTCTCTATATAATATTTAATCACTGTTTCATCAAAATTTATTTTCCCTACAACCTCTATATTGTTTTCCTGGACAATATTTCTCTATTTTATTAGAAATATCTTTATTAATATCCCACTTATTTATGCAAACGAGAGATTTTATTTTAAAACTCTCAATTGCTTCAAGCACTCTTTTCATGTCTTCAAAACCTGAAACAGTTGGTTCAGTAACTAATTTTCAACAAAATATTTTGCTCTACCAAATCTTGAATCCACATTTGAATTTAGATTATCACTTTCTGAAGAAATCACAATTTTCATAAACAACCCTCCATTATTTCAAACATACATCATATATAATTATAAATATATAATTATTTTTGTCATATGTCAATAAAAATATTAAAAATTTTCTATGAAAAAATCCGGGTTATCCCGGATTTTTTTAGAAGTACAGATCTCTTTCACCCTTTTCTAACCG
>JASBVU010000050.1 GCA_029960905.1 Thermoanaerobacterium sp. | reverse complement strand
CCTGCATGACCACAGCTACAGGCCATACAAATGAATATTTATTCTGATCCAGCCCTTTTCTCCCCATATCTGTTTCATAATATAGGTTTGCTTTAGTATCATAATAATAATTTTTAATATTGTCGTAGATCACATTTACCTTATCAGTGTTGCTTATCATTCCTAATCCCTCCTTATTGTTATCAGTATTGCTGCTATTTGCTCTACACCCTGTCAATTGTATAATTAAAAAAATCAATAATCCTAATGATATAAGTCTTTTCACATTACCCCCACTTTCAGGCTAATTTTTTGTTCCTGTAAAGGCAATTCCCTGAACAAAGTACTTCTGGGCATATATGAATATAAGCAGCATAGGAAGAGTTGCAATTACAGTGCCAGCCATTAACGGTCCATAATTTGCACTATGATTGTACGTAAATGACGCAAGCCCTACTTGAACAGTCATCATATCCTGAGAATTTAATACTATTAACGGCCACATAAAACTATTCCATCCTGCTTGAAATGTCATAACACCTAATGTTGCAAGAGCTGGTTTAGTCAGTGGAAGATATATGTTCCAAAAAATCCTAAACTCTGAACAGCCATCTATTCTTGCTGCATCAGCTAATTCTTCTGGCAGGGTTAGAAAAAACTGTTTCATAAAAAATACTGCAAAAGCGCCTGCAGCACCTGGAAGCAATATGGCCCAATAAGTATTAATAAATCCATTGCCTCCATGTCCAAAAATATTATTGCCGCCTACCAACGGAAAATTTTTAAGTACTAAAAACGAAGGAACCATTGTTACAATACCTGGTATCATCATAGATGAAAGCAAAGCTATAAACAATACCCTTTTTCCTTTAAAATTAAGTCTAGCAAAAGCATACCCACCTAAAGAACCAAAAAATAGATTAGTTAATACTCCTCCAATTGCTAAAACAGCTGAGTTGAAGAAATATCTTCCAAAAGGAACAGTGCTGAATGCCTCTATATAATGTATTAGTGTGATATGCGATGGTATCCATCGTATAGGTTGCGCAAACATTTCACTGTTTGGTCTTAAAGATGTAATAATAGTCCAATAAAAAGGCATTACCATAATAATGCTTATAATTATAACTACTACATACCAAAAACCATCTAAAATAATTGTTCTCCAATTCTTAATTAATTTATTCAAATTCATCCCCTCTTTAAATTAAAATTGGACATTTTCACTGTTAAATCTCATATTTATAAGCGATACTGTAAGTATTATTAAAAATAAAACAAATGAAAGTGCTGATGCATATCCCATTCTCAATGAACCAAAACCATTATTGTAAATATAATAGACCAACGTCAAAGTTGTATTACCAGGCCCACCCTGTGTCATAACAAATGCCTGATCAAACATTTGAAACGCATTTATAAAAAGCATAGTGGTAACAAAAAATGTTGTTGAGCGGAGTGATGGAAGCGTTATATACCAAAATAATTGCCATCTATTAGCACCATCAAGTTTTGCTGATTCATACAAATAATCCGGAATACCTTGTAAACCCGCAAGAAATATCATCATATTTGAACCAAAGCTTGCCCATACACTCATAACTACTATAGAAATCATAGCCCATCTTGTATCTGCAAGCCATGCAGGTCCGTTAATTCCAAACCAACCTAGTACTGTGTTTATTATTCCATATTGTGGATTTAAAAGCCAAATCCATATTGTTGCAGTAGCCACTGCAGAACTTAACACAGGTAAATAAAAACTAACTCTGAAAATTCCGATTCCAATTTTTTTCCTATTTAGCAACAATGCCGAGAAAAGAGCAGTAATAATACCAAGTGGCACATATAACGCAGTATAATAAAACGTATTCTTAAGGCTAATCCAAAAAAATTGATCTTTTAATAATGTAATATAATTTTTAATTCCAATCAATTTTGGTGTTTGAATAACATTGTAATCTGTAAAACTAAGATATAAAGACATTAATGAAGGTATAACAACAAATATCAAAAATAAAATCATAGGTAAAAATATAAATACGTATGCCATATTCTGCTGATGCCTTTGAAAGCTGGATATACGTTCTCTTTTTTTAATACCACGTGCAAAGTCCAATTCAGTACACCCCCATGATTTTTAAAATCAATTCAGCAAATAAGGAATTTGCCCATGCAAACCAGTGTCTTGTATAATTTTGAGGATTATCCCCATCAAAACTTTCATGTATATAATTCGTGCCAGCATCTGTATTTAACAAAACATTTATTATATCCATAATTTCTTTAACATCATTGGACGTTAAAGCTTGAATTATCAAAGACATCGGCCAAATATAACCTTTCTTTGTATGAGGACTGCCAACACCTTTTGCATATTGCCCTTTAAAATAATATGGATTATCCTCACTTAATATAAATTTTCTCGTATTAATATATAATGGATCGTCACTATTCGAATACCCTATATATGGTATGGAAAGTAAACTTGGAACGTTTGCATCATCCATAACAATATAATTTCCAAATCCATCAACCTCATATGCATAAATTTTGCCATATTTATGATGTTCAATAATACCGTATTTTTTTATTCCATCATCTATTTGTTGACCCAAAATTTTCGCTTCATTTTGCAGATCTATGTCATTATAAATTTGTAAAGCTATTTCTTCAACGTATTTTAATACAACAACCGCAAACATGTTAGATGGTATTAAATATCCATATATGCATCTGTCATCGCTTGGTCTGAATCCTGACCATGTCATACCAGTATAATTTACCGGAAGTCCCTTTCCATTATTTTGAAGTGTATCTGTTTCAGAACTGAGTAATCTTTTAAATCTGTAATCTGAAGTTTCATGTTTTTGTTCAAATTTCCATATTGAAAGTATTGTTTTTACCGCTTTTTTAAAATCAGTATCAAAATGTTGTGTAATACCCGTTTCTTTCCAGAATAAATAAGCTAATTGAATTGGATAACATAAAGAATCAATTTCATACTTTCTTTCCCAAATCCATGGATTTCTTTTAGTTAAATCGGTTACATGACCTTTATTATTAGGTTCTTTATTAAAGGCATTTGCATATGGATCAATATTTATATACATCATTTGTCTTTTTATTAAACCCATAATCATTCTTTTTATCTCATCAAACTCATTTGCAAACTTTAAATAATGTTTTACTTGACCTGTTGAGTCTCTTAACCACATTGCAGGTATATCACCTGTAATTATATATACCGAACCATCATCTAGTATTTCTACCGTAGTTTCTATAGTATTCATAAAACAATTTATAAACATTGTCCTTAATTTCTCATTACCAGAGAAAATATCCATTTCTTTAACTCTATCATTTATAGCTTCCTTCAATCTTATATTCATTTTCATTCTCCTTAATTTATTTCTTCAACTAAATACATTATATCAACCATATACCTGTAATGTCAATTAACTTATTATAATATCCTGATATATCATTTATAATTTTGTATTTATAAACAATGCCCATCTTAAAAGCGTAATGCTTATAAGATGGGCATTGTTTATAAATTTTCTATTTCCTTTATCAAATTGGCCATTTCAATTGCTGTTACTGCGGCTTCAAACCCTTTATTGCCTGACTTTGTTCCAGCCCTCATGATTGCCTGTTCAACTGTATCCGTCGTAAGGACTCCAAATATTACAGACACATCATAATAAGAGCAAAAGTGGTAGCAGTCTCGGACTTCTTTTTGTTAAACAGACTTGTACACTCTTCAATTTATTTTTTTCTTTATGCCAAGATTTTGCCTACCGTTTCCTTCGGATTCCACCTCACGATTGATACCCTCGTAGTTCAGCTAATAGTTCCCAATACCAAACCGACATCGGACTTTCACCGCCAATTTATCACCCATGCCAGGCGCACCTTTAAAAGTCTGAACATGAAGATATGTACAGGCTTCATAAAATTCAGTGTACAACTTTAATAATAAGACGGCTGTATAAGTTCAATATTATCCAGATTCAACCAATTAGTACTACCAAAAGAACTGTTATAAATTATAGAGATAGTATTTAAGCCGGCATTTAAAGGTATGCTGCATGAAACAACATTATATGAATTCCAGCTTCCTGTCCCAGAAAACAGCAAATTGTTCGCAACACCACTTCCATTCACATAAATATATCTTGATGCATCTCCTGCGCCTGCCGCATATCTTAATATGAGTGTGTAAGTTCCGCCCTTAGCAACATTCACATTAAAATCAACCCATTGTCCATCTTTGTTCCATCCAGCTATATATCCTGTTCCAGTATAACCAGTATATTTATTTTCAATAGTTAAACTATGAAGTGTTGCTTCCTCTGCCTCGTACATTGCATATACAGACATATAATCAAAATTTAAATAATTACTATTTCCCAAACTGCTATCATAGGAAATTCTTATAGTATTCGATCCAGCATTTAACGGAACATCATTTAAAGTTACTATATTCCATGTATTCCAATTTCCCGTTCCAGGAAAAGTCAGATTACTAATATATGAACTGCCATTTATAATAATATTTCTTGATGCATTGCCTGCTCCTGCCGAATATCCCAATTTTATCATATATTTCCCTGCTGAATTTACATTTACTTTAAATTCAACCCATGTGCCATTTGTATTCCATCCAGCAAGATATCCACGACCTGAAAAACCTGTATAATAGCTTTCTGATGAAATTCCATTAATCGTTGCGTTTTCAGCTTCATACTTTCCATTTCCAGGTATGTAACCAGTATAATTGTCCGCAGAAACATGGTTCAAAATACTTGCTGCTGCTGCCGCCGTTAAACTCTGAATATAGGTTGAAGGAGTATCTGCACCCCAATCAGCTCCTACAAGATTATCTGATAATCTCCTGTGGTTCCATGCCTGCGTAGCATTATCGCGTAAAAATTGAAGATATTGCGTCTGCCCGCATTGTGTAACAAGCTCATACATATAACGGGCAAGTATCATCTTAAATCCGCCAGCATCATTTACGCCCTCGTACATCATTGTTGAACTCGATGTAAGATTATTAACTGCCCAATTTGCAGCATTTATCGCATCATTTAAATAAGAAGTCGTATTTGTTTCTTTATAAAGTCCTACACCCGAACCAATAAAAACACCAAAGTTATATGAAAAATCCCATTTATATACTGTTCCTGAACCACTTCCGGAAATATGATCATAAACATGACCATTACCATCAGTAAGCGTATTCTTCACCCAATTGTAAATATTCTGGGCTTTAGTTAAATAAGTTGAATCATTTAATATCTTTGAGAGTTTTACCGCAACTATAGCAGCCGTTGCATTTGTAGCAATATTCTTCTCATCCTGTGTTCCATCATTTTTCCACCATATACCACCACCATAAGTTGTATCCCAAAAAGTATATATGCTATCAAACAAACTTTTTGCACTATCTTTATATCTCGTTTCTCCTGTTATCTCATATGCTCTCGCACATGCTAATGCCCACCATGCTCTGTCATCGTTAAATTTGCTGTTAAAACTTGGGTAAAACGCTAAAAACCCATCGTATACGTCATCTATTTGTTGCCTATAAGATGAACTGTTTGTTCTTTGATATGCATCCATTACAGTATCCCATAATTGTGCTTCCCACCAAAAATCTGAGTATAACCCATTATCAGGACCAAATGCATGCTCAGAATGTATTTGATGATCACTATTAGCATAAAAATATTTATTTGTCGAATCCCAAAAAACATTATTAAATGCGGTCATCGCATCGTCAGCATTGCTTGGAGTAAATGCTTCTACTTGTACTGGTAGAAGACTTGAAACGATAAAAAGCAAAGTTATTGTAACTATTAATTTTGTTTTTGCTTTCAGTTTTTTCAATCTTTTCAAACTAACCACCTCTAAAACAACTAAATTTCAAGTGATACACCAGATGTTGTCTTCCCTATAATAATTTCTGGTTCAATTAAAGTCTTTTTTGGTATATCTTCTCCATCTATCAACTTTTTTAATAAATCAACAGCCTTTGCACCCATCTTCATTTCATTTTGCCTTGCATGTGTAAAGAAATAATCGTTAAATCTCATGTAAGGTCCGTCAAAACAAACTATTGATATATCTTCAGGTATTTTTTTTCCGATATAATCTAATGCCTTTAAAGCAAGATATGCAATATTATATTCAGTCGCAAAAATAGCCGTTATCTGAGGATTGTTTTCTATTAAATTAATAATTTTACTCTTGTCTTTCTCAATGTTTTCTTCTGTAAACTGATCAGGCAATGTAGATCTTATATCCGTCAACCATATTGATTGATCCAGGGGAATTTCTTGGTCAGCATGGCTTTTAATAAATCCGTTCAGTCTTTCTTCTAATGTTGATGTATTAACAGCTGGCGTTGTTAATAATGCTATATTTTTATGTCCTGTTTCAAATAAATGATTTGTCAAATTTCTTGCAGCATTGAAATTGTCAGATGATACATATGGCACGGGAACCCCTTTTAAATACCTGTCTAACAGTATTAATGGATATTCATCAAGATAAAGCTTTAAAATTTCATTGCTGTAATATTCACCCTGAACAGGCATTATAATCATGCCGTCAACACCAAGTGAAAAAAGTGAATTAATTGCTTCTTCTTCTATTTTTTCATCTCCATGCGAGCGACGTATGACTACATTGTATCCCAATTTTGCTGCTTCTTCTTCAACACCTAATATTAAACCCGTTCCAAAAGTATCGGTAAAATCTGAAATAATAAAGCCAATAAGTTTTGAACTATTGTTTTCTATGTCTTGAATAGTATTTCCATTTATTATCTTCTCAACCTCATCAGAGATAAAAGACCCTTTTCCTGCTATTCTATAAATTATACCTTTGTTAGTTAATACCTCTAACGCTTTCTTACTTGTTATCCTACTCACATTGAATTTAATTGCAAGTTCCATCTCTGACGGAACTCTGTCACCCGGTTTATATTCACCTGCTTTTATTTTATCCAACAAATAATCGTATATTTTTTGATACAATGGCTCATTCATATTATTCACGATGTAATCCCTTCTTAATTTTATAAACATATTTCGCTATAAATTATAACCTATTATCTAAATCTATCAAAATATTATCACTTTAAGGGAAATACAAAAGAGTATTTCCCTTAAAGACATAAGTAATTGGTTACTTATTTTGCTGTAATATAGAATCGCCTTTTTGTTGAGCGTCTTTTAAAGCTTGTTCAGCAGTCATTTGATTTAATAAAAACAACTGTAAATCAGGAATTAATGCTTTACCTTCAACATCTGAATAGCCCGGCACAGGTGGTCTAATTTTTGCAAAATTCATTGCTTCAATAAACGCTTTATAATATGGATCATTTGTAAAATAAGGATCATTGGCAGCTTTTATATTAGCCGGAATCCATCCACTTATTTTTGCAAAGTTAACGCCGTTCTCAGGAATAGTCGTCCACCATTTTATAAATTCCCATGCTTGATCTTTGTGTGTAGATTTTGATGCAATTGCTAATCCAAATCCACCCATTCTAGTACCTTTATCACCGTTAGGGCCGGCTGGAGCGGGAGCTACACCAAAATCAAGATCATTACCATATTTTTTATAATCTGCTAACGCCCATGGCCCGTTAAATTTCATAGCAACTTTTCCTGTTACAAATGGATCTTCTCCCTGAGCTAAACCTTGCGTAAATCCATTTACATATACTTTATCGTCATATATAAGCTTATGCAAGAAGTTAAGAACATCAAGTCCTGCCTGGCTATTAAAAGCCGTCTTTGTTCCATCTGGCGTCAACATATCTCCGCCAGCTTGTAATATCCACATATTGAAAAGTCCGACATCGTCAAGTGCGAGACCTGCCCTTATCAATTTTCCATCTTTCCATACTGTCAATTTTTTAGCATCTTGTTCAAGTTCGTCCCATGTTGTAGGTGGATTTTGAATACCCGCTTCCTGGAACAATTTCTTATTATAGAATAATGACCTATTGTCTACCGCCATAGGTAATCCATATAGCTTGCCATCATAAGACATTTCTCTTACTGCTTCACTATAAAAATCTTTTAAATCTACATTATCTTTCTTAACATATTCATCAATTGGCGCTAATGCTCCTTTAGGCGCATACAGTGCAGTCTGGAACCTATCCCATAATAATACATCTGGAACCTCTCCACCCGCTAAAGCCGTCAAGAGCTTTTGTTCAAGATTTTGCTGCACAACATATTGCACTTGTATATTAGGGTGTGTTTTATTAAATGTATCCAGTTGTTCTTGAATTTGCTTTACTTGATCGCCAGACCATGAACCCCACATGGTTATTTTAGTTACCTTATTTTCTCTTAGTTTCATTTTTAGCCTGACTCGATTCATTTGACTTACTGTTTGATTTACTACTTGACTGCCCACAGCCAACTAATAGTCCAACCGCCATTATAATTACCATTGTAAGTGCAAGAAACTTTTTTATCATTATCATCCCTCCAAATCTTTATTTAAAATTTTAATAACTGTAAATCATTTTGATATACTACCACCACCTTCCAATTGTGCTAACCTCGCATAAATTTCTAACATTGCTGCCTGATCCAGGAGCGGTTTGGGTTCTTTTTTACCTATAAGGTTATTTTTATCTCGTTCTTCTTTCCACACCTCCTGTGCATAATTATCAAATATTTTAATATATTTTTTATCTTTATCTATCATATATAATTCCTGATATCCTCTTAAAAGCACAGCATTAAACCAGTAAGTATCAGGGAAAATACCATTTGGTGCAAAATGACTTACACTATTTTCCGCAAGCTTTTTAGCCATATCAAGATAAGTTTTTTCTTTTGTGATATCGTAAAACAGCGCATTCGCCTGTATCATTATTCCGGTATTATATGTCCATGTAGTCTTGTCAATAGTTCCATCATTTTTTATATGATCCCAATATACTCCTTCTGGAGACAAAAAGTTTTTATTTGTCCACTCATAAATTTCCTTTGCAATATTAAGATACTCTTGCTGTTTGGTTGCTTGATACAATTTCAATGCAAGCACAACTGCAGGTCCATTTGAACAGGTATTTTTTACATTCAGGTCTCCCTCACGCCAGTATATACCTCCTCCCATTTTTTTATCGTAACCTGTCATAACAAAATCAAAAATTTCCTTTGCTTTATCTAAATATTCTTCATTTTTATCAATATTGTAAGCATCGATAAATGCAATACCAATCCATTCATTATCATCATAATACCTCTGTCCGCCTCCCAAACTGTACACGTATGAATCATATCCAGGTTTTGGTGGAAGTACATTATTATAATATTTTTTAACAGTATCTGAAACAAACGCTATTAGCTTATTATTATTTTTATTAAG